>JBJTFZ010000162.1:0-14474 GCA_046093685.1 bacterium | reverse complement strand
ACGTACTTTCAAATTTTAAAATCGATCAAAATTATAATAGAATTGTTGATACTGGTAAAAGCAAAAGTATACTCATAAGGGTTACACCTTATCCCAATGATACAAATGAAAAAGTATACAGTGCCAAGTTGAAAATATTTTCAGATGCATTGAACTCCATTGATTCGCTAAACATTTCATTTAATGCAACATTTCCACGAGTTTTAATACCAAGTCAGTACATCACCCTTGAACCAAATCCTGATTCAGTGGTTCGAATTCCTATTGTATTTTCTCTTACAAACAAATATTCACTAAACCTGAAAGGGTTTCGCTTAAGTTTTAAGATACCATATAATTCAAGAAAGAGTATTCTACCAAATTATCCACCATCATTTGTTCAGGGACCTAGTGTCTCAGGGGAATACAAAGTAGACACATCAAGCAATGCTTCTGACACATCATATCTGATTGAAGTCGAGCGTGATACGATTTTACCAACTGACAAATTCAGCGATGTATTGTTGGGATATTTGGAGTTTAAATACTTTATTAGCGAGGTAGATACATCAGAAATAATCATTAACACATTTGAAATTTTCAACGAATATGAAAGTGATTTGGGATCCAAGTGCTCAAGATTGGCAATGGAAACTCCTTCGAAAATCAGGATAATACGACAAAGTTCTATCTGCTTAGATGATGTATTTAGAACTTTCATGAACAATCTCCGTGCAAAAACAATTGCCTTTCATGCCTCCATGCAAGTGTCAGGTGAACCTGTGATGGAAATTCAACACTTTTTTAAAGATCCCATGCATGCCGAGATTTCTTTGTATTCGGTGAATGGAATGAAACTAGAAACAGTCTTTTCGGGCTTGGCACCCTCTGATTTGCATCAATTTCGCCATCCTATGGGCCATTTAACGCCGGGCGTGTATTTCTGTGAGATGATTGCAGGGCAATTTCACAAAACGATTCCGATATTGTTGACCAGATAAATTGCCACTTGTAAAAGTTTGGCAAGGTTATTGAAATATCTATAATGAGTTTGCTTCAAAGCTTGTCAAAAAGCCTGTAAACATGTAATTTTGAGCCATAATTGACCATTGTTTCACCGAACGAGTACGCTTCTGACACATTTGTACTGATTCACAAACGAACGGATTCTCCGGCTGACAGCAGCATGGATCCGGAAATTCATTCGCGATGTACATTTTGTTTCGTACTTGTTTGAGATAACATGCATCTCCACATCGTTTCATGTCGTTCACTTCCCTTTTTGCTGTGTTTGCTATTTGCAGGCATGAGTGCAGAGTTGTGTGCATCCGAATTTGAACAAAGTGATTTGCTCATTTCTTATCTCAGAGCATCCATGATGCTCGGTGAACCGATAGTTCCCACTGACGAATCAGAGAAATCGGACGACTCGCTTTCAACCTCACAACCTTTACCTCTTTCAGGAATATTCGCACCCAAGAGTCCGTATCGAAGTGCATATGGCAAAGATCCCTATCGCAAAAATCCATTACCACCGGGATATTCTATAGCATTGCAATTCGATTCCACGATTAGCGAAGTCAGAAAAACAGAATCGTATGGAGATATTCCAACCGCGAGTGGGAATATCATCCCGATGGATGATTATTTGGCATTGCGCCGGGAAAGAGAAAGAAGTCGGCTTTGGGATTCCCTTGTCAGACATTATGACCTCAAAAAAGCAATGTCTGCTTCTGACTTGGCCGGTGTGCTCAGTCAGGCAACAGGGCTTTCGATTCCAATTCCACCGAATCCACTCCTGAATATTTTCGGTAAACCGGAGATCAGCATCAATGTTGCCGGAGATGTGAATGTGCGGGCCGGTTGGCAATGGGATTCACAAAAGATGGGTACAGCTTCTCCATTTGGTCAAACACAGTCCGGACCATTCTTCACGCAAGACATCAATCTCAATGTCACAGGAAGAATCGGTGATAAATTACGATTGGGCGTGGATTGGAATACCAGACAACAGTTCGACCTGAACAATCGATTCAATATCGGTTTCTCAGGAGAAGAAGATGACATTTTCAAAAGAGTGGAAGTCGGGAATGTGCAATTCCCCACTCCATCAACATTGATCAGTGGAAGTCAGGCATTGTTCGGAATTCGAACAGATTTTCAATTCGGTCCGCTATATCTGAAAACAATCGCATCACAAAGACGCGGAGAATCTCGAAGAGTGAATGTTTCCGGTGGTGGGACGATGCGCCAGCCATTCAGAATGAATGCATACGATTATGACAAAAAGAATTTCTTTTTGGATACTGCATACTTTTCCATTTGGGATACCTATTACAAGGCACAGATTCCACTTCTTCCGAATACTCCGCAATCCAGAAGAAATCGGATAAAATTACTTGAAGTATATGAATCAACCGTTGATGTTCAATTGGCCGCACAGGCAGCAGAAGGTATTGCCATTGATACATTGCATGCAATTAACAGAGTTGGCACCGCACCACAATTCTATGATAAGTTCAAATATATTTCCATACCACCGGTGGCAGGATTCACCGAAAGAGGAAAGTTTCTGAAACTTGATCAAAGAGCATATCAAGTTGATGAAAATCTTGGACGACTCACCATCACATCACTGAAATCAGACCGAACCTATGCCGTTGCATATCGTATTGAAGGTGAAACAAGTGATCCCGGTGATGATTTGGATTTTGGAACAATTTCCAATACGGTGCAAACCAGTGACACATTGATTTTGAAACTCATCTATCGCCCGAACATGCAACCGGGATTTCCGACCATTTGGAAAAGACAAATGCGGAATATTTTCAATATCGGGCAAAGCAATGTAAGCTTGGCAGACCTCAAATTGAATGTGTGGTATTTACGCGCAAACAATGACTCATCCGATGTATTGGAAGGTTCAAGTGACAAAGTGGTGACAATTCTCGGCGTTGACCGTGTGAACAATTCCGATGGTACAGCACGGCCCGACGGATTATTTGATTTGGGGAGCCCGCAACAACAGAATCAACAAAATCAAATGCAACAACAAGGTAGCGTCCCCGGATTGGGCGGAACCACAACACCGCCTTCACAATTGCCGGCGCAATATCAACAGCAAGGTTCACCGTTTTTCAATCCGATTCGCGGAGAAATCATTTTCCCCGAAAGAGAACCTTTTGATTCAGGCCTTGTCAAATATTTCGCAAAGGTCGGGAGTCCGCAAGCAGCTAACAGATATCGCTATTCACAAGTGTATACCGAAATCGTTGAAATCGCTCGTCGTGCAACAGATCGAGATCGCTTCATCATAACGGGCGAAGCAACAGGAATGATGAATACCGGTGGAGGGAAAATTTCACTCGGCGCCTTTAATCTTTCACCCGGAAGCGTTCGCGTGAATCTTGATGGAGCACCGCTGAAAGAGAATGTCGATTACTATGTAGAATATTTCACGGGACAAGTGACGCTCACAAATCCTCGTGCTTCTTTACCCAATGCGAATCTCAGCATTGAGTATGAACAAAATGATCTATTCAACCTTGCAACAAGAACACTCGTAGGATTGCGTGCAGACATGCAGGCATTCAAGCGAAGAAATGGTTCTGCAAATGTCGGTATGACATTGATGATGTTTGATCAAGCGATGCTCTTTGACCGCGTTCGCGTGAATGAGGAGCCCGTATCAAATACAATGATCGGATTTGACGGAAATCTCAATTTGAATTTGCCATTTCTGACCAAGGCACTTGATGCCATGCCGTTCTATGATACGAAAGCTCCATCATCTCTTACATTGCGTGGAGAGATAGCCGCAATGCTTCCAACACCCAATAAAAGAACTTCGGACATTCCTTCAGACAATGGTGCTGCCGTAGCTTATGTGGATGATTTTGAGGGAGCACAAAGAAGTATTTCACTTGGACTAACACCGCAACAATGGGCGCATTGTGCATTACCTGATGATCCAAGACTTTGGGATGATCCACTGTCCAAAGAAGGAAATTATTTTCGGGGAAAAACATATTGGTATCAAAAGTTCATCGGTGATACACCCTTGCTGGATGTCTATCCCAATCGAGATACACGCGGAAGATTGAATACATTGAATGATCTGAAGATTCGCTTTGAAAGCACGGAGCGTGGCATCTACAATCGCAATAAAGATTTTGTGGATAAACTCAATCCCACATATGATTCAATAGCACATTCCACATTCCTTCAAAATACCCAGTCACGAGTATGGGGTGGTATACAACGATTGTTTTCGACATTCAACACGAATTTCGATACTGAAAACATAGACTTTCTTGATTTGGTCATAAAGTTTGGTTCAGATACCAAACCGGACCAAACAGAGATGTGGATTGATATCGGACAAATCAGTGAAGATATCATTCCAAACAATAAACTGAACACAGAAGACGGAATCACGCAGGGTAGCCCCATACCGAATAATATCATAGACATCGGAGAGGATGTGGGTATTGACGGACTTAGTGATGAACAGGAAAAGAGTTCAACGGCAGCCGGAGAAGCATATCCTTTTCCATTGAATCAAGAAAAAGATCCTGCTCGTGACAACTATTTCTTCGATTTCAATGCAAATAGAAATGTTCAGGATGGAGACCAATTCAGATTTTACAACAATTTTGAAAACAATGCACAGTTGTCCGAGTCCGGGCAATTTCCCGACAGAGAAATATTGAACAATAACAATGGCCAGACCATCATGCTGGACAATAGTTATTTCAGTTATAAAGTCAATCTCGATCCTGATGCTCGAAGGAATCCACAAATCATTGGTACCGGAGCACCAAAGCCAAATGCATTTGATCAATGGTATTTTTATCGCATTCCTTTGCGCAGACCTACAAAAGTTGTCGGGAACCCAACATATTCCAATTTGCAATACATTCGCGTTTGGTTCAAAGGACAACCAATTACGGTCAACATTGCCGAATGGAAATTCACCGGTGGACAATGGATACGCAATAGTGGATTGCAGCCGAATGTCTCCCCTGAAGACAGCATACTGAGCGTGCAATTCGTGAATGTTGAAGAAAATAGTAGACTCCCTGATTTGTACACTCTTCCACCCGGCGTGCAAAGACCTCGACAAATCAATAATCCTGATCCACTACAGGATGTTCGGTTGAATGAACAATCTTTATCCGTCAGCGTGAAGAATCTTCCTTCCGGACAAGAACGCATGGCTGTGCGATTGATGCGGAATCTTGATGTATTCTATTATAAACGGATGAAGTTTTTCCTTCATGGCGATGGTTCGATGCCGGCACTCATTCCCTATGGAGCAGCATCCAAAGCGCAAGCATTCATGCGCTTCGGACTTGATTCCGCGAACTATTATGAAGTGCGTCGACCAATCATACAGGGATGGAGAGATATAGACATTGAAGTTGCAAAGCTGACGGCGCTTAAGGAAAAGCGATCACAGCAAGCAGCCACATTGCGTATTCCTGAAGACATCACCACACGATTCACCGATACATCAGCACAGTTTGATCCCGGTTTTTCGATACCCATTGAAACTCAATATATCATCAAAGGGAATCCGATACTCACGAGAATTCAATTCATCGGTTTTGGAATCGCAAATCCTACATCAGGGTCCTTCCCTGAAGATTTGTCGACTACGATGTGGGTGAATGAATTGCGCCTGATTGAACCTGAAAGCTCAGTCGACTGGGCCGGAATCGGTTCTGCTGAACTTAAACTCGCCGATTTGGGTACGATCAATGCAACATACAATCAAACAAATCCAAATTTCCATAGGCTCGAAGAGCGATTCGGGAATCGGAATCAATCCTTGAATTGGAATGTGCAAATGCAGGGGACATTGGAAAAACTCTTGCCAAAAGAATTGAATGAGATGCGCATTCCAATCTCTTATACACATGGCGAACTTGCGGAGACTCCGATTTTCGCAGCACAATCGGATGTCGGTATCGAGCAAGCTGCTCAGGCGGCATATAATGCAGAACTCACGCGATCCAAAGGAGATGTGAATGAGTCATTACGCGTCAGTGATTCAGTGCGAAGAAGATCTCAAACACTTAGAGTACAGGATAGTTGGGCAATCACCGGATTCAAACTCGGAGTGCCGATCAATCATTGGTTGATCAAAGAAACAATCAATAAAATCAATGTGAGTTATGATTACTCACAAACATTCGAACGATCACCTGTCGCGGAAGAACGATTCCGTTGGAATTGGAGACTCAAAGCCGATTACAATGTGCAATTCCCTTCCAGTATTTCAGTAAAACCAATTTCATGGATTGGAGACATACCATTCTTTGGTGCATATAAAGATTGGAAAATCTTTTTTCTTCCATCAAGTTTCTCAACTTCAGTGCAATTCCAAAGATCGAGAGCAACCGAAAAATCTCGTTTTCTCACATTCCCTAGTCCGGTCATCAGAGATTTTGCCGCAACAAGGCAAGCACAATTCTCCTGGAGATTCACCGAGAATGGATTGTTGAGTCCGATTCTCGACTATTCCTTCACAACAGGCGCAACACTGATGGGTCTAGAATTGGATGAGAATGGAAGGCAAAGAGAAGGGAGCGAATTATTCAGAAGAGTACTCGGAAATGGAACATCACTGCTCAATTTTGGAGTAAATACCAATCACAATCAAGTGGTAACATTGAATTTCAGACCTCGTTTTCCTGATATCGGTGGATTGCATAATTATTTCGACAATACGGGATCTTTCTCCACCACGTATACTTGGCGCAATCCATTACAACAGGATACAACCGTCAAAGATGCAGTGAAGCAAGCTTCATTTCAAAATACCATTCGTTTCACTTCGAATCTTCGATTGAAGAGTATGACCGATAAATGGTGGGGCATCACCGCCACTAAAGGTTCAGACTCCACAAGTGGAATCCTAGGAACAATTGGCAGAGTGTTCAAAACGATATTCTTCGATTATGAAACACTCACGATGAATTTCAGACAAGAAAATTCTGCAATCAATCAAGGTGTGCTTGGCGAAACGGGAATGACTAATTTCTGGAGAAGTGCCGTTGGACTCGATGAAGGAAATGAGTTCGGGCCAAGCGCGGCTTATCAATTGGGTCTTGTTCCGCAACCACATGGTGGTTTTAAACTTATACCGATCAGTGGATTTCCATTCTTCAAAGTGGAAACATTCGATGGAAAAAGACCGAGAAATGCAATTCTTCCGGATAATTTTTTCCAGAAGTCCGAACTGGAATTCAGAACCAATAGACCTCTTTGGCCGGGTGCAACTTTGGATCTGAATTGGAAATCAGGATTTGGTTTCAATAGAAATCAATTGGATTCAACTGACAATGAGGGTAATTCGAGATTCACGAACATCGTCGTGACTTCCAATTATAATCGCAGCTATTTGTCTCTTCCCAAGTTTTTGATGTTCGCGCCATTGAATAATTCCATTGAAAGAGTTATTGATCTTTTCAATGAACGGAAACAAGTCATCATAGCACAGATTCCAAATGACACTCTCAGACAAAATCAAGCATTGCGTGATGCTGTATCCGAATCATTCGAGAAAGGTTTGGAAACTCGCATATTCTCTTTCCTCCCTGATGCCGTGCAAAAAATATTGCCTGCAATGAATTGGACATTCAGATGGGATGGCGTTGAGAAATTGCCAATCTTTGCCGGGCTTGCAAAGCGTGTCACACTTGAACATGCATATAAATCCACTTATCAAGAAAGCACCACAAAAACAGATAATGGCATCGTACCCGGTTCTCAGCAGATTCAATCGGGATTCGAGCCTCTACTTGGCATGCAATTGACTTTTGATGAAGCTAAACTGAAAGGTCTATTGACTGGATCGCTTAGATTTACCACAAAATCAAATTATGTTCTGCAGCCTACTTCATCAATCATTCAAGGTGAATCTGTCACTGATTTGACATTACAGGCAAATTATAATCGCAGAGGATTCAAAACTTCCTTGTTTGGATTGACATTCGACAATGAACTTGAATTTGCAATGCTTGCAACATTCAAAAGATCATTAAGAAATACTTATGACTTATTGAAACTTTCAGATCAGGAAGGAACGCGATTGGATGGAAATACCCAGATCATCTTGGAACCATCTGCGAGATATGGCATTTCACAAAGAGTGACAGCACGATTGTTCATGCGATATGAAACAACCATCAATGAAGGAGCAGCTGCACCCGGATTCAGCAGATATCAATTTGGTTTGGATATTCGCGTGTCTGTTTCCGGTGGACGCTAAAAGAGTGTACTATGCCGATACCCTTTCTTAAACCTCTTGAACGCTATATCAGAAAAGTACTGATTCGCTCAAGATCAACATTCACAGGATCGATGATTTCAGATGCGTCTGAAGCAATACCATTGTCTGAAACTCCAAGAATATTGATCATTCGACCTGATAAACTCGGCGACATGCTCATCACTCTTCCAACCATCAAGGCAATTCGTGATGCATATCCCAAAGCTCGAATAGATGTCCTTGCCGGAAAAGTGAATCTTCCCTTGCGTGAACAATTGCTTCATTATGTGGATGATTGCCTTCTCTATGACAAAACATTAGCAGGCATTTTTGGATTATATCGTTCTCTCCCCAAAAATCAATATGACATTGCTATTGATCCAATGGACAATCCATCCACAACGAGCGGTTTGCTCATTCGAATGAGCAAAGCAAAACACACGGTTGGCATTTACAAATCAAATGCTCATGTGTATACCCATTGCGTTGTCCCAAAAGACAGAAAACATATTCACATCGTGGAAAGAACTGCTCAAGTTTTTTTGGCATTGGGAGTGAACCCTGAAGCGATCTCTCTTTCAATCCCCTATCATCTGGATACTGAGCTTATTGAATCTTCACAGCGGGCTTTACTACTAGCAGGAGTGAATCTCTCGAAACCACTCATCATGATCAATATAGCCGGAGCTTTGGATTATCGTGTATTGAATCCGGAAAAGACTATATCGTGGATTCAATCCATTCAATCGACCATTGAAGATCAGGGAATTCAAATCATGGTATGTGGCGAAAAAAAGCATGCGGATTCTTTGAAATACATTTCCTCTCACACGAACACCCTCACTGCACCTTTCGTGGATTCTTACAATGCATTTGCAGGATTGCTTGCGGGGTCATCCATGGTGATTTCACCTGATACCTCTGTTTTGCATTTAATTTCCGCATTCACTATTCCTTGTTTGGCCTTTTTCGTTGAGGACAATTCAGGAACGATGGTTTGGAAACCGTATCAATCACCCTGTGAATATATTGTGACTAAAGGTCCCACGGTGAATGATATACCCTCACATGAAATAGTCAATGCTTTTCATGCACTTCATTCAAGAACGGCATACGCTTCCGTTCAAGAACAATATCAACATCTTCAGGGATAAATCGGAGTTCTTCGTTCTTCATGATGATGATGCGCGAAAACAGCTGATGCCAAAAGAAGTCCATGAAGCTCTTCCGGGATTTGACCCTTCCAGTATTTGGATACAAAAGCGGTAGAATAATCACCAGTACGAAATGCCGGTGAATTCACAGTGAATTGGCAAAATGGTATTGTTGTGCGAAGTCCTGCGATATGATAATTCCTCAAAGCAGAGAGCGTTCTCTCAATGGCCTCATTTCTGTCCTTTCCATGACAAATCAATTTGGCGATCATTGAATCATAATTCACTGACACTTCAAATCCCGCAAATAAAGCGGTGTCATTTCTTACACCCTCACCTTCAGGCAATGAAACATATTGCGCCACTCCGGTTTCCGGAAGAAATTCATTGTACACATCTTCAGCGCAAATTCTGCATTCAATCGCATGTCCTTTCGGAATAAGATCCTTTTGAGAAATTGACAATCGTTCACCGAAAGCTATGCGTAATTGTTGCTCAACAAGGTCAATTCCTGTTACCATCTCCGTCACGGGATGCTCGACTTGCAATCGAGTATTGACTTCCATGAAATAAAAATTTCCGGATGCATCAAGTAGAAATTCCAATGTACCTGCATTTGTGTAGCCCGATGTTGCCACAAGCCTTGCCGCTGCCTCGCCCATTGCTTTTCTGATTTCAGGAGTAACGGCAGTTGAAGGAGATTCCTCAACAACTTTTTGATGTCTGCGTTGTACAGAACATTCCCGCTCCGGGAAATACAGGATTGTACCGAATTGGTCTGCAAGAATTTGGATTTCAATGTGACGAGGTGAAACAATGAATTTTTCTATGAAGACTCTGTCATCACCAAATGATGCAAGTGCTTCTCCTTGAGCTGCCTTCAACCCCTCGAGCAAACCGGATGCATCATCGATCAATCGCATGCCTTTACCGCCACCACCTGCAGCGGCCTTGAGTAAAACAGGATATCCTATGGATTCGGCAATGCGGGCAATTTCTTCCGGATCTGAAACCGCACCGTCGGATCCCGGCGAAATGGGTACTTGTGCTTTTATTGCGAGTGCTCTTGCTTCTGTTTTGTCACCCAAAGCATGAATTGCTTGCGGAGAAGGTCCGATAAATACCAAGCCTGCATCGGCCACTGCTTGGGCAAAAACCGCATTCTCTGACAAGAAACCATATCCCGGATGAATGGCCTCAGCTCCTGTTTTTAAAGCCGCATCAATGATTTTTTCAATGACCAAATAACTTTCTCGTGGAGTGGCACCGCCAATATTGACTGCTTCGTCTGCTTTTTGCACATGCAGAGCATTCGCATCGGGCAGAGAATGTACAGCAACGGTTGAAATCCCCATGCGACGACATGTGTCTATGACTCGCAATGCAATCTCACCTCTATTGGCTATCAATACTTTGGAAAACATGTTCATCCCATAAAAAAGAACAAATCAGAAGGATTCGACATGTAAATTACGAAAGTAGTCCTTCATTATCACCCGGAACTCCCAAATCATTGTTGACTCGGAAAATAATCTCTAATTTGAAGGTGAAAAACACGACTTCTACATACATATACGATCAATGATACAAAAAGCAGTGATAATGGCCGGTGGCTTTGGTACGCGTCTTCGCCCTTTGACCATGAGCATACCGAAGCCGATGGTACCGATAGCAAATATTCCCATCATGGAGCATGGTGTTTTACTCCTTGCACAACATGGTATTACGGAAATCACCGTGCTTTTGTATTATCAACCCGAAAGAATCAAACAGCATTTTGGAGATGGCTCCGCATTTGGCGTGAGAATGAACTATGTGCAAGCCGATGCCGATTATGGAACTGCCGGTAGTGTTCGCAATGCGATGAAAGAGTGTACCCAACCTTTCTTGGTCTTGAGTGGCGATGTTTTGACCGATATTGATCTATCATCCGCAATAGAATTTCATGAGCAAAAGCAATCTCAGGCAACCATCATTCTCACTCGCGTGGAAGATCCTCTTCATTATGGAATAGTGATGACCGACGCAAATGGTTCCATCACTCGTTTTTTGGAAAAACCTTCATGGGGAGAAGTATTCACCGATACCATCAATACGGGGATGTACATACTTGAACCGGAAACGATTGCACTCATACCTCCGGATCGAGACTATGATTTTGGAAAAGATCTATTTCCACAAATGCTTCGTTCGAACATGAATCTCCATGGTTTCATAGCAAGCGGATATTGGAAGGACATAGGCAATCTTCATGAATATCAATCTGCCAATCACGATGTGTTGCATAAACATGTTCATGTTCAGTTCAATGGTGAATCGTATCAATATGGTTTTATGGGGTCAAATACCCAAGTCTCCACAACCGTTCAATTCTCGGGTATTTCCGTTATCGGCAATGATGTTGCAATAGGTCATAATTCATCGATACATCAATGCATCATTGGGGATGGAGTCATGATTGGTTCGGGAGTGCAATTGAGCAATTGCATCATTTGGAATGATGTGCATATCGGAGACAGAGTGATGTCCAGCGATGATGTGATTTGCAATGATGTCATGATTGGAAACGGTGTCACCATCAATGAACAAGTGTTCATAGCAGAAGCATGTCAAGTTGGACAAGGAGCGCATCTTCTCTCGAATATCAAGTTATGGCCAAACAAAGTGATTGAATCCGGTGCAATCGTCACACGATCGCTCGTACAGGAAGAACGCTGGCTTCGTGAGCTCATCACAGACTCGCGCATTTCAGGATTGGCGAATATCGACATCAATCCTGAATTCTCCGCCAAGCTCGGCGCATGCATAGGAAATGCTTTGGGTTCGACGGCAAGCGTGATTGCGAGCAGGGATGCAGATGCAGCTTCACGCATGATACATCGAGCATTGATTGCCGGTTTGATGAGTTCAGGCATCACAGTCAGAGATTTGCAAATAACACCAATACCACAGGCAAGACAAGACCTTCGCGCAGGAACGGCTCATGCGGGATTTCATGTGAGAAGATCCATCCGAAGACCCGACACGATTGACATCATACTGTTCAATCATGATGGCCGAGATATTCCACATGGAATATCCAAAACCATTGAACGATTGTTTTTTGGTGAAGACATAAAAAGAGTGCCGTATAATGAAGTAGGCAGCATCCTCTTTCCCGAAAGAAGCAATGAGACTTATGCCATGCGCTTTACAGAGGGATTGGAAGTTGATGAAATCAAGAATTCACAATATAGATTACTCATTGATTATTCCAATGGTCTCGCATCTACCACATTTCCCGTGTTGCTCGGATCACTCGGAGTTCATGTTGTGTCTGTGAATAGTTATGTTGACACCGAAGAGGGATTCTCTGATGAACGCACCGATGCAGAAGCGGAAGAAACCAGTGAGATCATTCGTTCTTTGGGTTATGAATTTGGATTTAAAATAGATGCTTCCGCAGAAAAAATTGCCATCGTCGATGCCCATGGATCTTGGTATCCACCAAATAGACTTCTAACGATCATCACAAAATTGTTTCTGGATGCGCACAAAGACAGAGAGCCCTATTCAATTGCGGTTCCTGTTCTTGCAAGCACAGATATTGAAGTGATCGCATCATCATATGATGTTGAAGTGATTCGCATCAAGAACAGTCATTCCGCCATGATGGATGCCACAAAAGATTCACGCATTCTCTTTTCCGGTGACACAAGAGGAAGATTCATTTTTACGGATTATCTTTTTGCCTCGGACGGAATGTTTTCTCTTGCGAAATGTCTTGAAATGCTTTCTCTCACATCACATACTTTTGCTAAACTACATGCTGAATTGCCCTATAGATCAAGAGTGCATCATACGATACCATGTGCCTGGGAAAAGAAAGGCATCGTGATGAGAAAAGCCATGGAGCATACCGAACTTATGCCAAGAACATTGATTGACGGCATCACCGTGAATGATGGAGATGCTTCGATCGTTCTATTGCCGGACAAAGAGAGGCCGGCATTCATCGTAGCAGTTGAAGCATCAAGTGTAGAGCAAGCACATGATATTGCAGACAGATTCAAACAATATATTCTCGATTGGTCTGAAGATTCATGAAATTCCTCTTGTTCTCATTATTGATTGCACATGTTGTTTCAGTATCCGCACAGCTTGATACCGTACGCTTGTCAAGCCTCGACCTCAAGGGATTCAAGCAGGATTTTGGAGTGGCAAAAGCCAATCGTTCAGTGATGGGCAATCAGCTGAAGATTGCCGGAATCACCTATGAATCTGGAGTGGGCACACATGCCGGAAGCACGCTGACATTATCCCTCAATGGAAATGCAGTTTCCTTTCGCGGACTCGTCGGCATCGATGAAGGAATTTTTCCGGAGATGGGTTCTGCGGAATTTTTCATCATTGCCGATGGTGATATCCTGTGGCGATCAGGAATTATGAACAGAACGCATCGAGCAAAAGAGTATGTCGTTGATCTCACGGGAAAACAGACATGCAATCTCCTGGTATCCGATGGTGATGACAATATTTTTTCAGATCACGCAAATTGGGTGAATGCGGAATTCATTGTAAAACCGGGATACATTCCCTCCCCTTTTGCAAGACCCACGGAAGATTCATATACATTGACTCCTGATGAATCTCTTTTGCCGATGATTCATGGAAGATCAGTTTATGGCGCAAGACCCGGAAGTGATATTCTGCATTATGTGCCTGTAACAGGTTTAGAGCCTCTGAACTTCATCGTGAATAATCTTCCTCCTGGATTGCATTTTGATGCAGGACGGCGAATCATCTTGGGGAATATCAAGCAGAGAGGTTCATATCCGATTGTCATCAAGGCAGAAAATGCACTTGGATCAACAATTGACACATGCACTTTTCGAATTGGTGACACCATATCATACACCCCTCCCATAGGTTGGTCAAGCTGGTATGCTCACTGGGAATATGTAACAGAACAGGATATTTTTAGAGCAGCACATGCCCTTAAAAAAACCGGATTACACAATTATGGATTTGATTATGTTCTAATCGATGACGGATGGCAGGATACAAGTCATCAAATATCAAAG
>JBJTFZ010000161.1:0-11303 GCA_046093685.1 bacterium | reverse complement strand
ATAAGGTGAATGTTGTCCTATCCGGGGATTTTGACATAGCTGAAAAGACACCCTTGCAATTTGATCCTGAGATTACTCTTAAGTACCCATCATCAAGCCTTGCTTGCGAAACAGTCTCAACTCAGATGGATATGCAAACCGTGAATGGCCAAATACGAATTCCAATGCAGGTGACAGATATTCCCGGTAATACGATTGTATCAGCTCAAACAACTGCTAATATTCAATCCGTTGGTTCTTGGTCGGTTGCACTTTCATTCAGAACATTCTTGGCCGAAGAACCCGGCACAATTCTACTGGTTTTGAAAAACAAAGCCTCTGATTGCATAATTGGCGATACCTTGTCTATTCCTCTTGAAACAGAGGATTTTTGTGCCAAAGACATTCGGGTTGTCACAGGAGACATGAAAGGACAAGGTTTTCTTGGGATGTTCCCCCATCCCATGAGCAATAATGGCAAGCTTTCTTTCCTATTGCATAATGATTCCGAGTATTCTTTCATCATCAAAAGCATACTCGGTGAAACCGTTTTGAAGATTCAAGGGAAAGGAATAGCCGGTTTGAATATAATACCACTTGATGCCTCAGATTTACCGAGCGGTGGATACACCCTTATTTTTCAGACAGTTAACACATTATCGACCACTCAGTTTATCATTACTAAGAAATGAAAAGTGATAAGGTTATCCACATCGACCTAGAATCAAAGAAAAACCTACATTTTTTCTTGCCTAATGCGGAGTTTTCTATTAAATTTGACCCGTTGTTGTGAAAGCTGAATGATTTGTGTTTTTTTTGAAATATGTCCAAAGTTGCAGTTTATCAAACTTTCCCATTCATAAGGTACATTCTCTCAGCCCCTCGCAACACACCCTTCAAATAGCAAATAACATATACTTTTTACTGGCGAAAAGGTGAAACTCATGCATCTATTGCGACTGCTCATTGCCATTGCGGCACTCACTTTTTTCTTTACTTCTGATGCTTATTCACAAGCGGCTGACCCTCGTAAACCGCAAGCGAAGAAGTCTCCTCTTTTGGTAGGACCCGTTGCAGGATATAATAAATCCATGCATTCCGGTGGATTTGCTTCCATTGCTAATGATGCAAATTGTCCAACCTTTGAAACGGGAACCAACAACGGATATTACTTTGGTTTATCATTGGAATATCTCTTAGGAGATCCAAAGAATGCCAATTCATCCATCATTGCCAGAGCAGTATATGATTATCAGCCGGCATCATTTCAAGTTAAAAGACCGGAGGATAAAGCACCTTCACGCCCTTTGGGATCAACACAAGAGATTTCTTCACAAATTATCCATACTTCCGAATTCAAGTATTCATTGTTGAATTTCGAAGTGATGTATCGATTTAATTTACCGGGAACAATGCTTGGTGTTACGATTGGCCCTCAGTTTGGAATCCCTATGAGCGGCACACAGGAACAACGCTATGAATTGGAGTTCAATCCTGATAGTCCCGTACAATTCGTGACAGCAACAGAACCCGGTACTTTGGTTCTCAAGCAAGATCCTACTAATCCAACCCCAGGAGTGAATGGATATAAACCGCAATATGTTGATGACACCAAGACTTCAATCCGCCTTTATGAAGGTGATATCATTGATCCCAACCCGATCAGACTTGCATTGAAGGCCGGTGTTCAATATGAGATCCTTGCAGGTAACTTATTATTTGTACCTGCCATTTATTACAACTTTGGATTGACAAACATCAGCACATCAAATAGTTCCCGTGTTAGCGCAATTCAAATTGGGGCCGATCTCCGATTCTCATTGTAATCAACACTGAAAGTTTTAAAGCCTGTCGATTATTCGGCAGGCTTTTTTTTTGCGCTCTATTGAAATAAAAATACCCATCTACCGAAGGGCAGATGGGTATTCATTTTTTACCGAAGAGATTTATGCTTTATAATTCTTCACAAGATCGACAAGCATTCTAACTCCTATACCAGTGCCACCTTTTGGCCAATAATCTCTCTCAGAGGGTGCCATACCTGTTCCTGCAATATCCATGTGAGCCCATGGATAGTCGCCAATGAAATGCTTGAGAAATAATCCTGCGGTGATTGCTCCTGCCCATCTTCCACCGGAATTCTTCACATCGGCAAAATCACTTTTGATCAAATCTTCATACTCTTCATGGAGAGGTAACTCGCACACATACTCATTGGTTCTTGCCGATGCTTTCTTGATTTGTTCAATCAAGTGAGGATTAGTGCCCATGAGACCACTTGTGATTGTTCCGAGGGCAACAACGCAAGCACCGGTCAGAGTTGCAAAATCAATGACTGCTTTGGGCTTGAACTTTGAGGCATATGTCAAAGCATCTGCCAATATCAATCTTCCTTCAGCATCCGTATTGTCTATTTCTGCCGTTTTACCATTCATGAATGTCACGATATCGCCTGGAACAAGCGCAGAACCGCTTGGCATGTTTTCGGTGGAAGGGACGAGCGCCACAACATTCACAGGCAATTTTGCCTTGGCTATTGCGATGATACCACCAATTACTGTAGCAGCACCATGCATATCGCCTTTCATGTCGGACATTCCAGCTGCGGGCTTAATGCTTATTCCACCGGTGTCGAATGTTATGCCCTTCCCAACAAATACAAAAGGTTTATCATTGGCTTTACCACCTTTATATTCCATCACGATGAAGACGGGAGGTCTTACACTTCCTTGATTCACGGCAAGAAGTCCACCCATTTTAAGCGACTGAATCTTCTTTTTATCCAAAACAGTGACTTTCACTCCCGTGCCTTTGGCTGCAGCAATCGCAGATTTGGCAAGTGTCTCGGGATAAATTTCATTGTTTGGTGCTTGTGCGAGATTACGAGACAAAGTAACGCCATCATAAATGGAAACCGCCATGGTAAGAACAGACTTTCCGGCATTTATGATTTGCTTTGAATCCGAGAACAATGCTATAGAATTTATCTTCTTCTTGTTCTTTGCCGTTGTAATGTATTTGTCAAACTTATAATTGGAGAGCATTGCACCTTCGAGAATCGCAAGGCAACTTTCTTCGGCCGATAGTCCATGTCCTATTAAACCCTCCAATGCGATCGATTGAACGCCATAGGCGGCAGCTCTTTTTGCAGCGGCTGAAGCTGCTCGTCTAATACTTTCAACAGAACATGATTCCTTCTTTCCCAAACCCGCAATAATGATTTTACCTGCATGCTTTGCTCCGGTGTACAAAACCATTGTGGACCTAAGAGTACCTTTGAAATCATCGCTATGAAGAACGGTTGATGTCGAAGGGAACAGCTCAGACAAACGTTTTTTTTGAGCTTTCAACAATGAATCATCCTCGTAACAAAAAGCAATCAGAATATCAGCTTTTTGTTGTTTCAACGATGATTGCGAAATGGTGATGTTCATGTATTTCAAAATGAATGTGAAAAAAAATATGATGTTTGTTGTTATTCGGCAGAATGCATGAGCATTGAAGAGTGCGTGGCTCCTGGATAGACGATTCTAATCATATACATACCGGTTGGGTAACCTCGCAAAATCAATGGCATGCCGTTCAATTCCGAGGTGGATACTTGTTCTTGATGCATCACTTGTCCGATTGAAGACACAATTTGAATTGTTGCAAGAATATCTATTGGCAAACCCTTCACAAGTAGCGAAGACACTCCTGCATGAGTGGGATTGGGAACAATCGTTATTTCAGGATGGCTTGAAGATTCCTGTTCTTCAGTGGACGCGGCTTTTCTGTTTACTGTGAACGGAATGATTTCTCTGTCTCCGAAGCTTGCATAGATACCGGAGGGTTGTCCATAATTTGCAAGCTGCGTATTGAAGATTGTTGTAGGTCCACCAACTTCACGCAATGAATAATAGCCGCGTGTAGAACCCGAGAAAATAGGATATAGACCATCACCCAAAGATTCATCATAAATCACGAACTTATAACATCCATCTTCAAGATCGAATGTGTCTCTAATGGTGGCACCATCTTGAAAATTGCCTTTTTCTTTGATGACATACCCTTCAGAATCTTGTATTTCATATCTGATGCCATTAGGAATTCCTGAAACCATGTCTGTCTTCAAAAGCAGGGCAACTTTCCCCGACATTGTTTGCTTTGGATTGGAAAAGCTTACAGTGAGCTTGTCCCCAATATCTGATTCATCCAATTTTCCATTGGGCTCGAATACCTGAACGGTAAGTGTGTGATCTCCACTTGGAAAATTCAATACAGGCAATTCTATTTCCGCCTGCTCCATGAAAGGAATATTGCCGGACCATTGATGATATTTATCTTCGCCATTGTCGATCGCATATCGAATGCGAAGCGCACTCAATGTGGCAGTTCCTTGATTCTTTACCACGATGATCGGTTTTTGACCGGGACACATGGGATTCATTCTTCTGAATTTATATGCATTATTGGGCATCTTTATGGCTTCCAACGATGCATTGTTTACATAATTTGTTCTTGAATACAAAAGTTGGCCTTCTATGATATAGCTTGCTCTTTGACCCAGGTTTTGATTTTCATAAGGCTCCATTTCATATCCGATGCGAACACTGTCAGATTCCGTAAAGAACCTCGTCAGATGATAATCCCAATATTGCACGAGATCACCGGGGCACCAACCTGCTCGATTATAATACCATGTACCCGCTTGTGGGTAAATCGGATTCTGACCACAATCCCCTCTCCAAAGATACTGTTCAAATGTCTCGGCACCATTTATGAGAATTTTATGTGTTTTTTGTGAGAACTCTGCGGCATTATCTGTTCCTCCAAATCCATGGCCTGTTGTCATAAGTCTCAGGGTAACATGATCTTGTGGATTCAGACGAGGCATTGTTTGGGGTTTCAAGAAGTTTTCAATCGGATTATTTGGATCACCGTATGTTGGGTTACCCGACCAGAAAACTTTATGTGCATAGGTTTCACGAGCAGGAATTCCTTCGATGAATGTGAAGTCCAAATCGAAGAGCGAACCCTGAGACCAGCCATCATAAAACACTTTTATTTCCGTTGAATCACGCAAGAGATAGGCATAATCGGTCACATCATATGTCCAAGTATATGACCAATTCTCATTATGCCATTTTCCATAAGGAGTAATGAATCTTCCAATTTCCGTTTCATTCACTACTTCGAATGGTTTGTAGGCTTTTCTACTTCCTTTGAGAAATGTTGTATCACCGGAAACATACACTGAATCGGTTTTTGCCCCTGTAGCCCCATATACATAATACCAATATGCCGATTCATATGCAGAAAGTGAATCTGTAATCTCGAATGGTTTTTGATTGTTTGCATAGAAATACACTTGAAACGGTACATTCAGCACTGTGTCTGTCTTCTTTGTGGTGGCATTGAATTTCGTTTTGAATGTTGGTTTCAAGGCAACTCGCAATGAATCCGAAACCGCTCCTGCTTTCGTGAAGAATGGTGCATCAACGAGCGATGAGTCTATCCTGCCGGTTCTTGTTCGAGCATATACTCTCATGGTATAATCCCATTCACCGCATCCACCTTTCGGACAAACAAGAGTAAAGTTCATGAACACTCTCTCATAGCGTCCACTTTTTGAAGGGAATACACCCCAACGATTCTGGCTGCCATACCATGTCCATAAATAATTGTCAAATACTTTCACTTTAACGGAATCTCCTCTTTCTGCTTTAGCAACAGAAGGAAGGCCAAAGGAAGAGCAAACAAACAAAAGAGAAAGAAGAATATGTAGATACTGTTTCATGATGATTATGTCTTAGTTTAAAATATCAATGAAAAACGGGAAGCGTATACAGCTTCTTTTCAAATCTGCGGTCATGAGGGATAATCTCCGCGAAGTACACACCCGAGGGGAGATCAGGCAATACATATTCCTGCATCGTTGTGGATCCTTCCGCAATGATTCGGGCGGACAAATCACGAATGATTATTTGAAAGCCTTCAGACAATGTGGAACGAATCATGGTGCCGAAATCTCCATGTACAATATTGGAAGCGGGCTGCAATTCATCAACTGAACTTGGGATATATGATCCCTTCAGTGAAATGACAATGGGTTGTATTTCTGCTTGACTTGAAGTGATTCGTAACTCGGCATTTTTGATTCCAGGATCAATCGGAGAAAAGCCAATCGTCAAGTTCACATTTCCTCCAACAGGAATTGAGTTAATGTTTGAAGGTTGAACGGTGAATGAACTTGCATCGGCACCGGTGATTGAAATGGAGGACAAAAGTGTTTCTGCCGAACCCGGATTGGACAAAGTCAATGCTTTGGTATTTCCGGTCATTGAGGAAACAGAGCCAAAGTCAATCGATTGAAGCGATGCGGTCAAAGCAGGTTTTGGAACAAATGTATAATTCTCAATCCATGCCAATGAGCGGTCAATAAGCGTTTTTCTTTGTGCGCTGTCTGTTATTGCAAATGGATGAAATCCAAGATACACCATCCGATTTCTTTCTTTTTGCACTCTCACAGCCCCTACAGTATCACCCGTGAAACTCGTTGCAAGAGTGAGTATCGGCGTGATGGCAGGGTTTGTTTTCACCTTTAATCGCATTGGATAAAAAGCATAGCTTCGTGGAGCACATGCCAGCGTGAGACCATTGGAAATTGTGTCTCCATTTACACCATTCAATGCATAGGCAGCGTTTCGAACCATATACCCGGCATAAGTGAGGCCGAGCGTATCAAATACGGGAATTTTGTCGAAGAACATGTTATTGGTGATGAATTGTCCTGCGAGCAAGAAAGACACTCCCTTATCAGCCAATGAAAGCATGAAGTCTGATTCTGCTTTTACTATCCTTCCGCTATCGGCACAATGCCAGATGAATCTTTTGAGTGAGGTGAATTTTTCAATGTTTTGCATGAATTCAGTGGTGCTCATGGCAATGTATTTTTTTATGCCCGTGAGCGAAACTGCATCGGCAAAAGGACCAACGGTGCCACTGGCATTGTCTTGAACCAAAAATGCTTCAGACTCTTTGGACACGATCGTGATTGGTATTGCTGTATATGTTTTCCCATTGGACTCCGCAAAACTCAGTTGCACTTCGCCGATTCCCGATGTGGCAGTTCTTTGAAATTCCATGGTGATTTCTTTTGTTTCACCCGGACCGAGAGTGAATGTTGGTTGATTGCCTGTCAACTTCAATTGCCAATCAGCAGGAGTTCTACTTGAAGTTTTGATTGACAAATCTTTATAGGTGATCGGTGTTGCTGATGCATTGCCTATCGCAGCTTTCAAGGTAATGGAGCCTTGAGAAGGCAAGGCTTCGAACACCGGTGAAATGGAAGGAGGGAAACTCAATGTTGTGGAAATCATTGTGCCTGGTTGCTTTTGAACGCTTGTACCCGCTTGAATGATTTCAAGTGTTTTGGGGTTTTGCAAAAAAACGATAACATTCACCGCACTATTCCAAAGTTCGCCTGTTCCCTTTGTATATGTAAAAGTGACTGACTTCTTTTCCTTTGGCGCTTGATTCCACACGCTTCCCTTCTCATCAGGAAGCATCGTCATCATGGCTGAAGCAAATTCTGTTTGACCATTGGAACCATTGAGTGTGGTGGTAATATTGGGTAGATTAACCAATTCAGTGTACACTGCCGTGTGGAGTACATAGTCCTTGAGTTCTATGTCTGATGCAACATCAACAGTGACTTTCATTTCATTGCCTGAAACCACTTCCTGTTTTACTGTTATTGAAACCGGATAAGGTATTTGCTGATCCAAACGGGCTGCATTCCACATTCCGAGAGAATCTCTTGGGTCAACGGAGCGGTAACCATTCACTCGTGAAGCCGGCAATGCAGGAATTGCATATAATGCTCCACGCGTATCATTCGGAACAGGATTGGCTTTGTAGAAGGGGTCACCGGGAGATGGAATATTCAGGTGATATTTCAGGGCAATAATACCACTGTCCAATTTTGCAACCACTTTCAATACTTTGTCGGCATCAACACAAGGTTTGCATGTTGCACTCGTGAATTCTTCAATGAGCACGAGTCGTTTTGGACTTCCTTGGGCAGTGAGCATGATTGGGATAAACAGAGCGAAGAGGAAAACTTTGAGCGAGGTCATGTTTTCACCATTGTATTGAAGTTGTATGGAAAATCGTAGTAAGGGTGTTCTTTGAGAAGATGGACACCGTGACCGCAAATTAGCCAAAGATGTAGCCAACACCAACAGTTTTTTGTCCCCAGATTCCCTTCAACAGCTTAAGAATTTTCACTATTCTTCCCTGAAAATATCTCACGAATCACTTCTTCCACCGGCATCTCGGAAATGGTGATGTCTCGCACTGAAAAGTGATTCAGGCATTTCGTTGTTATTCCTGCAATATCATTCTTTGGAACCTTGAAAATGATGCGATCTTTTCCAATTTCATCTATATGCTCAAATTCAGTCAGTGATTCAGGACCGGGAACTTCATCAAGAATGATTGTCACAACCTTCTCGCCGGAAAAGTTGTCAACAAGTACGCTCAATCCTCCGTCAAATTGAATTCGCCCCTCATCCATGAGAATCACCCTTTCGCACAATGCTTCGATGTCATCCATGTAATGGCTGGTCAGAATGATGGTTGTGCCATGCTCCTTATTGAATCCGGCAATGAATTCACGCAATGCATGTTGCGCAACAATGTCCAAACCGATTGTAGGTTCATCTAGAAATACCACTTTGGGATAATGCAACAGTGCGCCGATGAGCTCGCATTTCATTCGCTCGCCCAGACTAAGCTTTCTCACTTGTATGTGAAGTTTATCTGCTATGTCAAGATGTTCAGAGAGTGATTTCAATCTGTTTTTGTAATCAATGTCCGAAATTCGATACATCTCTTTGTTCAAAAGGAAGGAATCTGCGGCAGGCAAATCCCACCACAATTGATTTCTTTGTCCCATGACCAATGAAAAGTTTCTCCGAAATCCATTGTCTCTTTCCCAGGGTACATATCCCATAACGGTTGCGGTCCCGGAACTTGGATGCAAAAGCCCCGACAGCATTTTAAGCGTTGTTGTTTTCCCCGCTCCATTAGCCCCAAGCATTCCAACCAATGCACCTTCAGGGATGGAGAATGTAACCGAATCGGCGGCTATGAATTCAGTATATTGCCTATTGAATAAAGACTTCGCAGAACCAAGCAAACCGGGTTCTTTTTTATGTGTTCGGAAGATTTTCGTGAGGGATTCTACATGAATCATGCAAGCATGCCTTTGAAGTTTCCGCAATTTAGACAAATGCCCCAAACCCTCATAACTCTGATGATGGCATTGACTTTTTTTGTGTTCAATGATGCATATTCCAATGAATCTGATAATGATTCCACAAAAACACAAGATGGAATAATGTCACAATCGCTTATTCCTTGGGGGCTTTCGGGAGTATTTCTTGGAATTTCATTTTCAAAACAAGCCAATGAATACTGGAGTGAATCTTCCCCTTTTTATGTGATGGATTGGAAAACTGAATATGATGATGCTTTGCTTGCCGATAAATTGGGCCATGTAGCTTTTTCGTATACAACCGCCAGAACATTAACCGGGATGTTCATGCAGTTTGGTTATGACAAAAGATCTGCAGTATGGATTGGAAGTGGAATTTCCATTCTTCATCAGTCTGTAGTTGAATATCATGACGGTTATTCTGCCGGAGCACCATATTTGGGTTTCAGTAGAGGAGATTTTATTGCAAATGTGATTGGAGCGGGATTGCCCGTGCTACAGGAATATTACCCAGATTGGGACTTCATGCGCTTCAAATTCTCATTTCTTCCTACCAAAAATTTCAATGATCATGGCGGCAATCCATTCAATGACTATCAGGCAACATATCACTGGCTGAGTTTCAATGTGGGTGGTTTATTGAGTCACCAAAAAGGAGATTGGAGCGAATATGTGAATATCGCTTTGGGACATTCGGTAAAAAACATTGATCGATTCGGAAGTGGCAATCATGAGTTTTACCTTTCTCTGGACCTCAATGCCGAGGCACTTCCAATCGACGATTCATGGGGACTCACATTCAAAAGATTGTTGAACATGATTAAATTTCCCATGCCTTGCGTGAAGCTCTATCCCAATATTGTTTGGTATGGCTTGCGCATTTGATCAGTGAGCTTCATCCCAATTGCTCCCTATTCCCGTTTCCACCAAAACAGGCACTTCCCCCAAAGACATTGCGGATTCCATTTCTTCTTTGACGAGTGATCTCAAATGTTCCACTTCATCCACTGTTGCATCAAACACAAGTTCATCATGGATCTGCAAAATCATGAGTGATTTCAATTGCTCTTTTTTCATTCTCGCATGGACATTGATCATGGCTAGCTTCATCATGTCCGCAGCAGAACCCTGTATAGGCATATTGATTGCCGCTCGCTCCGCACCTTGCCTGATTGCCTGATTATTGCTTTCAAGAGCCGGAAAATATCTTCTTCTACCCATCAATGTTTCCACATACCCCTGTTTCTTTGCCTTTTCAATCGTTTGATCTATGTACAACTTTATATTCGGATACCTTAGAAAATATTGATCAATGATTTCCTTTGCTTCCGTTCTCGACACTCCCAATTGTTTTGCCAAACCGAAACTTCCTTGACCATACATTATCCCGAAATTCACGGTCTTAGCAATTCTTCTTTGGTCGGATTCAACATCTCCAAGTTCGATCCCAAACAAAGCCGCTGCCGTTGCTGCATGAATGTCATGACCATTCTTGAAAGCATCAACCAATGTTGCATCATTGCATACATGTGCCATCACTCGCAATTCGATTTGCGAATAATCTGCAGAGAGCATGATATTACCTTTTTGGGGAATGAAAGCCTTACGAATCTCCCTTCCCAAGGCTGTCCTAATGGGAATATTTTGGAGATTCGGCTCGGTCGAAGAAAGTCTTCCCGTACCGGCGATTGTCTGATTGTATGTCGTATGAATTCTCCCCGTGCGAGCATTCACCATTTTGGGTAAGGACTCAACATAAGTTGATTGTAATTTTTGCAATTGCCTGTGTTCGAGAATATATCCTGCTATTGGATACTCCTCGGCCAATTCCGATAATACAGATACATCGGTGCTATATCCGGTTTTCGTTTTCTTTGGTGCAGGCAGTGATAATCGATCGAACAAAATTTCGCCAACTTGCTTTGGTGAGTCGATATTGAATGCATCTGTTCCGGCTGCTTCATAAATCTTCTCTTTAAGCTTTGCAACCTCTTGCCTTATATGTCCGGAAATTGCAGTCAGGGATTGCTGATCTATGGCCACTCCATTGTATTCCATTTCA
>JBJTFZ010000160.1:0-4133 GCA_046093685.1 bacterium | reverse complement strand
ATCAAAAGCACTTGTTGAAAGTGCTGTGGCAGCGGGTGCGGAATTGTCAAAAGCAGAGATTGAATTGTCTGTGGCTCAACAACAATATCAATCCGATGCACCTGCGATAGCCTTATTGCAGAAGAAAGTATCCTCACTTCGCACACAATACTCCAAGGTTCAGAACGGAGGGATTGCAAGCGACGCGTTTTCAATCCCATTTTCAAGATTGCCAGCATTATCGAAATCCTATGTGATGATGCTTCGTGATATCAAGATCATGGAGCAGATCAATGCATATTTGCAGTCTCAAAGAACTCAGGAATATATTCAGGAAATTCGTGATGTTCCTGCCATTCAAATCATTGAATCCGGTGTTCCTGCGCGTAAGCAAACTTCCCCCAAAAGACTTGTCTTTACATTGCTTTGCATGGTCGCAGGATTGATAATCTCAGTCGGATTCAGTATTTTTCGGACAATTCAACCACAAATAATTCACCATGAGGTGCCTCCCTCGGGAGGAGAATAGGGAAACCCGTGAAATTCGGGTGCGGTGGCGCCGCTGTAACCTGCATTGCAGGAAGTCAGAAGACCTGCCTCATGATTTTCATCAAGACCCGCAAAGGGTCACATTCGCGCTCTACGAATGAGATGGGACTACACATGCTCACTGAACATGTTCTCATGTTCTTTCATGTGCATGATATTTTCCGTTCTTTGTAGTGCAATATTATCATAGGAGTTCCCATGAAATATTTTGCCCTGCTATTCTCAGTATTGATCTTCTCGCATTCATCTGCACGAGAACCACAAATCATCCCTACCGGTTATCAACCTTTGGCCATTCATCAAGTTGGCGATACGGTCCATGTCTTTTGCAATGGAAATGATATTGATTATGATGGCATTTATGAGCCTGCATCCGGTGAAAAACCTGCGATGTGGTTGCAATATGATGCAAACACAAATATGTTGATGAAATTCAAAATCATCGAAGATGGATATTTTACGGTGCCTTTCAGACCCGGATTGTCTTCAACAAAAATGTTTTTGGCAAAGGGAAACATGATTCAAATGTATGATTTGTCAACGCAGGAACTCATTGACTCCGCACTATACTCTGTGCCTGATTCCAAATCCATCATCTCCGGCATACATGTTGTTACATCAACCAATCAAAGCGGAATCGAATCCGATGTTGCATTGGCAATTTCTCACAAAACATCATTTGCTGGAAATGGTCAATTGTCTGTGTTGAGTCTTATTTCAAGACAATTACTGTTCCAAGCTGAAGTGGGAATTAATCCTCAAGCCGTCATCTCACATAAAAATCTTAGGGGACAAATGGTTTTTGCCGTTATGTGTGAAGGTACATTTGGCGGTAAGAATTCAACATTATGCATAGTAAATCCTGCTCAAATGGGGGATTCAACATTTGTGACAACTTTCCAACTTGGCGACACGGGAAATTATTTTCTCATTCAGGATCAGCTTGCTCTTACAGTAATGAATGGATCTCATGAGATTATTCCGGTAAATCTGGCAACCAATACTGTATTGCCCGGAATTCCTGTCGGAACATCAGGCTATGATGGTCCAAGAGAGATTGTTATTGATACTATATCTGCCAGAGTGTTTGTTTCAACATATGCTTCCAACATCAGAATTGGTGCTTTGAATGATGGCGCCGCCTTAGGTGAATGGTATCCCGGCGGCAAACCCGAGGGAATGGCGCTGATAAACAATGTGTTGTGGGCTTGCAATGCTTTCAAAAAAGGAGAATATGCACCTGATTCAACAATTGCATTGTTTACCTTGGATGAAGCCTCTTCGGTTATGGAGAATACTCTTTCCGATGAATCAATTTCCGTTGTACTCCTCAATGGTCATTGCTCCATTCAAACCAAGGAGGAATATTCAAATGTTCATTATCAAGTACTGGATACAAAAGGAAGAGTGGTAAAGGATGGAACAATGCATGGAAATTACCACAGTTTCAGTTTCAGTGACCTTCCTAAAGGCCTGTATCTTGTTACTGTGTATTCGGACAAAGTGTCAAGAAGTGAATTGGTGGTTCATTATCAGTAAATTTTTGATTCCCAAGTTTCTCAATGAAAAGGAAAGAATTATGGTATTTTTGCACAATACTGTAATTATCATGGATATCTAATGGACTTGTATTTTTTGAGACATACTACGGTTGCGGTTGACAATGATATATGTTATGGTCAAACCGAAATACCAGTGGCATCAAGCTTTCTCCAAGAAGCATCAGATACAATGAAACTTGTACCTGATAAAATGCATGCAGTGTATTTTTCAAGTCCTACACGCAGATGTATTCAATTGGCGGAATTCATCAGCAAAAGACCGGCCATGCAGGATGATCGTTTGGCTGATTTGAATTTTGGATCTTGGGAAAGAAAAAGGTGGGATGAAATCGAAGAAAAGGAACTTGAAGAGTGGATGCAAGATGTCATGTATCAGGCTCCTCCAGATGGTGAATCGTATGAGCAATTGATGTTGAGAGTAAAAGACTTTTTTGAGGATATCATTACCAAAAATTATAAGACAGTGGTGATATCAACTCATGCAAGCGTCATCAGAGCCATTCTTTCCTATATTCTTGAAATCCCATATCACAGAACATTTGATATGCACATTGCATTTGGAAGCATCACGAAATTGAGTACTGACGGTCAAAGCGTTTCCGTGGAATATATTAACAGGGTGTAAGAATAATGTCGATGCAAACATTCTACGATGATTTTACGGAAGAGTTTATTTCCTCCAATTCCAAGCAGTCCAATGCCATGCTTGATTGGGTGCTCATAATGGTCACCACATTGCTTTTTGCAATGGGATTGATTTCCATTTACAGTGCCACCTATGATGCCGGGATGAGTGAATATTTCACCAAACAGCTATTGTTCGGCGTTGTAGGTTATGGTATAATGGTGTCAATCATGTTCATGCCTGAACGCTGGCTTTTTGACTATGCGTATATTCTCTATGGTTTGGCAATGCTATTGCTCATTGCCGTAATTGTTGTGGGGAAAACAGTCTATGGTTCAAAAAGTTGGTTGACTCTTGGCCCGATTACCTTTCAGCCTTCCGAACTTGGAAAGATAGCCACATTATTGGCGGTTTCAAGGTCCATATCTGCTCGAGGTCGAGATCTAGGCTCCTGGAGCGATTTGATTATGCCCGTGCTTCTCTTTTGCTTGCCAATAGCCCTCATCATGCTTGAGCCTGATTTTGGAAGTGCTTCGGTGTATGGGGTGATGCTATTGGGTATGATGTTTTGGGGAGGTGCAAATCTCAACCTTATTATGTTTTTGGTGGGAGCTCCAATTTCAATCATCATGGGTTTCATTGGACGAGAATGGGTATTCCTGTCTTCCATACTAAGTGCTTCCGTGCCAATGTTTCTCAAAAGAGATTTGATGAAAGCATTGGCAATGTTGCTTGTGTTTATTGCAATCGGTTTTTCTTCTCGATATGTGTATGGCGTTCTAAAACCCCATCAGCAAAGTAGAATTCAAACATTCCTCAATCCAGACAATGATCCGCGCGGACGCGGATATCATGTGATTCAGTCAATCATGGCTGTGGGAAGTGGGGGGGTAACAGGAAAGGGATTTCTTCATGGAACACAAACACAGTTACGGTATATCCCAAAGCAATGGACTGACTTTATATTCTGTGTGCCAACTGAAGAATTTGGTTTTGTAGGAGGAGTTATCGTCATTGGACTTCTCGCTATGTTGATCATGCAATGTCTGGCGATTGCAAGGCAATCGGGAAATGCTTTTGGTTCGCTTCTAAGCGCTTCTGTTGGAATCATTTTCTTTTATCATGCAACCGTCAATATCGGTATGGCAATCGGAGCATTTCCCGTCATGGGAATACCTTTGCCATTCTTGAGTGCCGGTGGTTCATCTCTGGTGATGAACATGGCATCGGTGGGAATTGTATTGAATGTCTATAGAAATCGTCGGCGTGTGGGAAGAGCCAAAGTTTAATCAGTCTCGTGCATTGTTGATGACTTTGCTTTTTATCCCCGGTATCAAAGGAGGAGAAATGCTAAAGTTTCTTAGGCCTATTCGTATGAGTTTATTGACAGCATCAGGGAAACCTGCAATTTCACCACA
>JBJTFZ010000159.1:0-2059 GCA_046093685.1 bacterium | reverse complement strand
GTACATGCTTTTTGTTTGGAATAAACGGCATTCAAGCACAGCAGATAATGAGTGTCACTGGTACCGTCATTGATCAAACGACGCGTAATCCTGCAAGTGTTGTCGTTTCCTTTTATGACAAAAGCAATAAAAAGATAGGCTCTTCAAAAAGTAATTCTGCTACCGGTTACTATTTGGTAACAGGTTTGAAACAGGGTGAAACATATAAAGTTCAACTTGAATCCGCTGACTTTTTTAAAGATGAATATGAAGTGACACTCCCCGTTTCAAAAAAATACGCCGATGTATCGAGAGATTTTACTGTCAAACCCTTGGTAAAGGGAGCCAAGATTTTATTGGAAGTACCACCATTCGAGCTGAAGAAATCCAAATTGCGTGTTGGTGCAGAGGACTATTTGGCAGATATAAAAAAAATGCTTGTGCTCAATCCGGGTGTTTCAGTTGAAATTCAGACATATCCGGATGCAGAAGGCGATCCTGCAGTGAATGAAGCTTTTACTATGGAAAGAGCTCAGGCAATCAAAAAGTATCTTGTGGATAATGGAGTTCGAGAGCAAAAATTGGTATTAAAGGCTTCCGGACAAACTGATGGTGTCAATCCACCTCCCAAATACAAAACAGCGAAAGGCAAACGGTATATCGGTCCGATTTATATCGTTATCACCAAGGTGTGATTCAGTATTCTAAGCAATCAACATTTTTTATATTTTGCAGGGCATTCATGTGAATGCCCTCAATCATATTGTCTCTATGCAAAAGTTCAGTGATCGGCGAGAATTTCTGAAAATCTTAATAGGTGGTACCGGCGCTGCATATCTCGCACTGCAAGGTTGTGGAAGGGATGCATCTTCTGAAATGCAACAAATAACAGGTTATAATTCAGCTACACTGCTGAAAAGACAAAGACATTCACTGGCCCACAAATATCTTCGTGATAAATCATTCGATATCACCCTTCTAAAAAAAACCACCATTGAAACAGATATTGTCATTATCGGTGGTGGTGGATCTGGTTTGGCAGCAGCAATAACCTTGCAAGACGCAGGATACTCATTTTTACTTATAGAAAATGAAGCTCAACTTGGTGGAGCAGGTGTAAAAGGAGTGAACAATGGAATATCCTATCCCTATGGATCAGTATATTTCGTTGATAACTCAGAAAAAATCCAATCATTATGTAAAAGGGCAGGAAAGCAATGTATTGCAGCACCTGAAGATGCTGTATTATATCAAGGTCAGTTGATAGAGAATATTTGGTCTGACAAGACAATAAGTTCTTTATCGCTACCTACAATTGAAAAAGACGGCATGAAGCGCTTCAGAGATGTTTTGTTGAATGATTCTTTGGTTCCTACATACCCACTACCAAAGAAATTAAATTCCTATGAGGCAGGGTTGGATGCACAATCGTCTCGAAAATACCTATCCGAATTTCGTTCTCCATTTTTGGAAACACTCCTTGATTTGTACTCAAAGTCATCCATGGGTGCGAGCATCGATGAAACGAATGCATATTCACTGTTGAATTTTTATTCAGCAGAGTTGGGAAGTGAATTCGGAAAAGAGAGATTTATATTTCCTGGTGGCATGAATGGATTGTATCAAGTCATAAGTTCGCTCATCAAACCTGAATTCGTTAAAACAGAAAGTTTAGCATTTGCTTTGCGAAATACCACAAAAGGTGTTGAAGTCGATTGTATCGGTAATGATCAAGCCCTCACAACGATTAGAGCAAAAAAAGTTATCATGACCGGACAAAAACACATAGCCCCATTCATGATTGACGATTTGTCTGATGATCAGAAATCCGCTATGATGTCAATCCAATATCCACCTTATGCAACCATTCACCTGGAATCCAGAGAAGAAATATTTCCAAATACAATTATGGATGTGTGGACTCCTGAAGCAAATGGTTTTTGCACAGATATCATCTGTTCGAATTCTATGAATCCCATTCAAAAATCAAAGAACACATTCATGTATTCAATCTTTGGTGCAATGCCTTTATATCAACGCTCTTTATTGTTGAATGATGTTGAATTGGCGAAGTATGCAT
>JBJTFZ010000158.1:0-2350 GCA_046093685.1 bacterium | reverse complement strand
AATAATATCTTCAGAAAATCCGGTTCGAATTGTATTCAAGCTAAAGGTGGGACGCGCTATATCCGCATTGAACAAAATTCATTCATTGATGGTGGACAGCGTGCTTTGAATTTGGGTGGTTCAACGGGACTTGAGTTTTTCAGACCACTCAATGCAACGCATGAAGCAGCTGATTTGATGGTAACGGGAAATGTGTTTGTTCGGTCCGTGACACCAATGGCTTATGTGGGTTCCGTGCGCGTTTCAGTCACGAATAATACCATCATCGATCCAGAGCGATGGGTATTTCGCATTCTGCAAGAAACTGTTGACCCCAATCGCTTTGAGCCATGTGGAAATAATATCTTTCAGAATAATTTGGTGGTATTTCGTTCCACGATTTCACGTCATGTGAATATCGGCGGTAATACAGCTCCGCAAACATTTCTGTTAAGAAATAATTTGTGGTTCAATGTTGATAATCCATCCGCATCCAAACCTCAAGAAGCACAATTGACTGAATCAAATTCGCTCTATGGAATTGATCCGGAATTGGAATCCTATCAAAATGGCGATTATCGATTGAAGAGTTCAAGTCCGGCAATTGGGAAAGGATTCTCCACAGGTGAGTCTATCAAAGATAATGCAGGAAAACCATTTGCCAATCCTCCTTCAATCGGAGCTTATGAAGGGCAAAGCATTTCAGGAATCGATGAATTACTCACTCAAAAGAACATAGAATATACTCGAACAACAGATGGAATATGGTTGACTATTCCACAAGAACAACTTCCAATGCAATTCGATGTATTCGATATTCGTGGTGCTTATGTCAAAACAATTGTAGCTACTGAAATACGCACATTCATTTCATTGGGAAGATATGAGTTTGTGATGGGAAGATGAGAGAATCAAACACAATGCAAGCGATATCAGACTATCTACATTGATAAGAATTCTGCATGATGTACTCGGTGCTCACTTGCGTTTGAACATAGACCCATAAAATGAGTGCATTTCAATAACATGAGGAAAGCTGAGACAGGAGAGAAACATAAAGAAAAGAGGTGCAAATCCGGTAAAAGTATAGTGTTCATCATTATTGGAATTGATGAAGAAGAGAATTAGAGTTCCGATAGCAGTAATAGAAAAGGGTGCGGATAATTTCCATAATTGCATATGTGTTTTTTGGAGTCCCTTTTTCATATGATTCCATCCGAGAATGCTATGATGAAACACAAAATACACTCCGAATGCCTGCAAGAGAGGTAAGAATATTCCAATCAATAATGAAGCGGTTGATAATATCGTGCTCTTTCGTGGTTGTAAAAACACGGTCATAAATAACAATACAATTGATGATTCCGAAAGCAAAGATGATGTCAATAATCCCGCTGTATCGGGTATGGAGGGAATCGACAATGCATTGATGATTACATTTGTCTCGGGCATATGAGTGGCAAGTATGAATGACAATATGGAAAAACCTCGTAGAAATATAAGCCATGGATTATGGACATTCTCTTGCTCATATTCCGCTTGACCAAAATGCCACATGGAATAGAGCAAGAAGATGATGAGTCCGATCAGAGGGGACATAATCCATATCACCAACATGATTATTCCTTTCGACACATAGCCGAGTATGAACAATGCATGTGATTTTATTGATCTCTCAGGGATTTTCAATACATGATCCATCGCACCATGCGGAATGCCAATCACTATCATGCCTATCGCAAGTACAATCCAATTCAGCAGACTCAATTCAACATACTCAAAGAAAAGAAACATCAGAGATATGCCAAGTGGTAGCAAACCAAATGCATTGCCAGTGAGGTTCGCAAATATATCCTTGATGGCAAAGTTCATGAATAGCACTTTGGGCAATGCCATGAATATGGAGATATCTTCCACGAATGATGTTCTTTCTTCAAGGAATTGAAGTACTCTTGTTCCTTTTACATGTTGAAACAACTTTTCAAATATCTCTTTTCCTCTTTGTGGGTGAGATTCAAGTATCTTCAGTAAAAGTCTATCATAGAAAGCAAATCTTCCGGAACGCTGTATTGCTCGTTTGAGAGGTTTGCCATGTTTGAGAGACTCAACAATATCAATGGCATCCCTTGCCATTTCCTTAAAAGCATATCCCGTGCTTGGCTTTACTTTTCCTGCTCCTGAACCCGTCCTGAAAAAATGATCGAATTCAGGTTCCTCTTGCATTGAACAAGTTGACATTGGAATGATGCCTTGTTCTTCACTGTCAATTGTAAAAACACCAAGATTCTTTTGCTGACAATATGCATTCAATTGAACTTGTGCATATTCATAATCAATGGGGCTTGCACCAAAGCGTGTCAATTCAATGAGT
>JBJTFZ010000157.1:0-21219 GCA_046093685.1 bacterium | reverse complement strand
GTCAAACCGAAAAACACGATTGGTATGGATCCAAACATCACGAGCCATGCCATGCGAGCATCGAAAGACTGTTGTTTCACGGGGAGTCTGTTTGCATTGAGATTTTCGGCCACAAATGCTTTTGTCATGGAGATAATATCTTGACGAAAATACAAAAGCACCGCCACCAATGTACCCAATTGCATTACCGCAACTTGAGCTGTCCATTGCTCTCCGGAGAGAACAACGCCAAGAATTTTTCCGACTATTGTGAGATGAGCTGTACTGCTTACGGGAAGAAATTCAGTAAGACCCTGTACTATACCGAGAAGTATTGCATCCAATATATTCATGATCAGCTAAACACCACGACGGCATTTGTTTTTTCGGAAGCGAGCCTCAATGCACTTTGTGCATTTCTCGACAATGTATCTGCCTTATCATAGGGACTTGCTTGTGCGAGTCCAATGGAAATGGTCACCGTCAAACGCTTTCCATCAATGTCTGCTATGGCACTTGCAATATCCTTTCGTACTCGTTCACCCCACATTTGTGCTTTGTCAATGGATTGTCCGGGTAGTAAAATTGCAATCGTGGCATCATCGATTTCACCGATGATGTCAAAGTCCTTTACATTCCCTTTGATTTTTTTCAGGACATGCAAAAGCAATGCTTCTTTCATGCCTTCGGAATGTTCAAATGAATCATATCGATCCATTGTCAGCAATGCGAGTGACAAAGGATATCCATATTCTTTAGTCTTTGCAGTTTCTTCCTGCACTCTCTGCATGAAGGCGGTTTCATTGAAGATTCCACGAGTTTCATCAAGCAATGCGGTGGAACGAAACATCTCATGAAATCTCAACTGCTCAATGATGGTTCCTGTTTGTTCCGCAAGCATTTGAAGAATGATCAAATCCTGTTGAGGAATGATTCCTTGTTGTTGCTCGATGAACAAAGCGCCATAATTATGAGATTGTGACCGCAAAGGCAATGCAGCAAAAAATCCGCTTTGAAGTGGTCTCTCGCCCGGACTGATTCTCATGATGGTTTCATCCAAGTCCGCCATGACAGTGGATTGTCCCGTGAGAATTGTTTGGCCAATTAGTGAGAGTTCAAGATCAATATGCGAGCCAAGCATCGACTCGCTTTCGGGATTTCTATAATATACTTGAAAGACTGTCCACATGCCTTGCTCATAATCGAACATGCCCACGCCCATTGTGGTGAAATCAACCACTTCGCTAGCGGCTTCGAGCAGTGCCGAGCATAAATCCGCCATGCCATTTCCGGAAGAAGATATGATTGATCGGAAACGCGTGATGGCATCAAGCGCTCTGCTTGATTGCAGTAAATCATATTTTCCGGTATAACTTTGAACAAGACCTGATATGAGTTTCGTGAAATGTCCCAAAAAGCCGACGCTGAGCGCATCATAGGCATCTTGTTGATCAGAATCAGCAAACAAAACTCCGATGACGATGCCATTGAAGTATACCGGCACTCCTATGAAAGACATTGTCTTTGCATTGGCGGTATAATAATTCAGAAGATCCAGTTCTGACGATGGGTGAATGTCTGTCAAAATCTCCGGCTTTCCGGACATAGCAATCTGAGTGATCACATCATTGCCGAATGGCAATTTTCTCTGCGATGTGAATGTACTCATTGCTTCGGAAACATAGGATTCAATAACAAGTTGTTGTTTTTCATGATTGATCCATGCATATCCCGCCGTTCTTGCATCAATCACCGAACGAATTGCCATGAGCACTCTTGCAAGCAAATGATCGAACTCTTTTCTCGGCTCCGTTGGGATTGCAATTTCTTCTTCCATGAAATCCTGAAGCGAAACATCCAGAATTGCCCTGCGATGGCTTGTCTCGAGAACTTCTTCTTCGATGGGATATGATTCTTCCGAATATGCTTCTTCCGGAAATGCTTCAGTTTCGGATTCGATATCATTTGCGAACTCCTCACCGGAAAACATGTCAAGCGTTTCAGGTTCGGAGGGAATATCTTCTTGTATCGGCATCTTGCCGGGAGTTTCAGGTTCATTGCGTATGAAGCGCACGCCTTCTGTGAAATCTTCCGATTCGATGATTTCTTCGGTTGACAATGGTTCGCTTGGAATCACGGGCGGTGCTTTGACGGATGCCTTCAGAGTGATTGTTTCTTCTTCGGGGGTTTCGGATATTTCCGGTTGTTTGTCGAAAAGTCTTGATTGAACCGCAGGTAGTGGTTTCTTCCTTTTCTTCTCCATTTCTGCGGTGCGAGTGTCATCGAATGTACCCTCGAAGCCATCGAATACCATGCGTTTACCACCTTGTCCCGGAATGACGGTCACGCGAAATTCAGGTGGAATGGAAGAACTTACTCGATGAGAATCAAATGAATCACTGAGTTTTTGAGACACCACCATATAGTGCCCAACACCACCTAAAATTGCAACACAAGCACCTATTAGACGAATGGGTACTTCATCGATGAATATGGCGATGAGTAGGCCGAGAATAACTGCTGCAAAAGAGAATACTTCGTTCGTGCTCGCAGGAACGAGGATCTTCTTGAGCGAAAAGGTACGCTTATACATAGTTATCGTTATGCTGTAACGATGGGAGAGGGTAATTGCTGCACTGCAAATCTAATCAAAAACCCCTTTATTGCAGGAAAAAAAATGGTTGGTGAAAAGATTCCTGGAAAATTTCTGAAATTGCTTTTGATTTTTGATGTGTAGGGTCGGTGAAAGTGAGTGAAAAACAAAGCATATTCACTCAAAGTTATGAATGAACAACAATGAATTCTTATACGCTCGGCATAACAGGTTCTTGGTGGATATTTGCTCTCTGCTCTTTGGCGGGCATTGCTCTGGCATGGTGGTCATATCAGGTGACGAATCCTCCTTTGAGCTTGCCAAGAAAGATGATGCTAGGCACTTTGCGTGCGCTTGCACTCACCCTTTTGCTCTTTGCATTGTTTGAACCCGTGCTGTCCATGATTCGTGCTTCGCTTGCGGACCCTCGCCTGGCAATTGTCATAGACAAATCACTTTCAATGAGTTTGAAAGATGGGAGAATAGACAGAGCGAAAGCTTTGAAACAAGCGATTGCATCTTCCAATGTCTCATCGCTGAATGAAGATGACATTGAAATCATTGTGTTCGGGGAAGATGCAAAGGGGAATATTCCGACGATTTCCAAGGCCGATTCCATTCCCGCCAAAGGTCTTTATACCAATATCACGAAAGCTCTCAAGATTCTCTCCGATGCTGATGAAACCGATGCTGTTCAGGCGGCAATTCTCTTCACTGATGGCGCGGTGAATGCCGGAGCGAATCCTTTATATGAATCAGAACTCTTTGGCAGACCCGTTTTTACGGTTGGAATCGGAGATTCATTGGACCCCAAGGATGCTTCCATACAGTCTATCCTCGTCAATGAAATTGTCTATGCCGGAACCAATGTTCCAATAGCCGTGACCGTCCGAGCAACCGGCTTTCCGGATGCTTCTCAAGCCACTGTTTCGGTGTATGATAATGGTTCGCTCATCGGAAAAGAATCCATTTTGCTGAAGCAGGGGATTTCAACATATTCTGTTTCAGTTCAGCATATACCATCTCAACAGGGGATTCATAAAATCACCGCAAGAGTCTCAACCTCCGGAAATGAACTTACGCTCAAGAACAATGAATTGTCTGAATTCATGAAGGTGTTGAAGCAAAAAAGAGTCATCACCGTGTTTGCCGGAGCTCCATCACCTGATTTCACATTCATTAGAAGAGTGCTCGAACGCATTCCTGAGTCTAAAATCGTGGTGCATGTACAGAAACAGGGAAGCGAGTTTTACCCTCCAATACCGAGCGCTCAAACTCTTTCGGATGCGGAATCCATCGTGATGATTGGTTTCCCGATTGCTTCTACACCCGCCACTTTGATGCAATTGATCAAGAAGGAAGCCGAAAATGGCAAGCCCATCATGTTCATTGCCTCGCAACAGGTTGATTATCAGCGTTTGAAGTCTTTGGAGCCATATCTGCCATTTTCAGTGACATCTTCATCACAACAGGAATTCAGTGCTGCCCCCGATATTAGGGAAAGTGGTGAGTCCAGTCCGATCATGCGCATCACCGGTGAACCCAAAGACAAAGAAATCTGGAATGCGCTTCCCCCGATTTACAAAACGGAAACATTCGTGGATGTGAAACCGGAGTCGGAAATCCTGGCAACGATTCGCATAGGCTCTGCACCAATACAAGAGCCACTCATCATGACGCGTACTTTTGCGGGTAAAAGATCACTCGCAGTATTGGGATATGGTCTCTATCGCTGGAAATTATTGGGAACCGCTCCCGATATTGCCCGAGGATCGAATGATGCCCCGGATGTATTATCGGCATTCATAGATCAAAGTATTCAATGGATAGGAGCATCTGAAAAGGAACAGCTGGTGAAGATTCGCTCTTCACGGAAATTCTATATCGGTGGAGAAAAGGTGGAATTGATCGGACAAGTCTATAATGCTTCGCTTGATCCTGTGGATGATGCAAATGTATCTGTCAATCTTTCCGGACCCGGAACGAAGAGAGAGATACGACTTGCAAATATGGGAGCGGGAAGATACTCCGCAAGCATTTCGGGATTGCCGGCAGGAGATTATTTTTATCAAGGTTCTGCCACTAAAGGATCACTCTTGGGAAAGGATGATGGAAGATTCGTCATTGGAGCAGAATCCGCGGAATACTTGAATCTGAAAATGAATGCACCTCTACTACGATCAATGTCTGAGATCACGGGAGGGAAATTTTATACGCCCAACACTGTTTCAGCATTACTTGAAGACTTGAAAAAACATCCAAGATTTACGCAAACTTCCATTGTGAAGGAATCTGAAATAGCTCTGTGGAACAATGTTTGGCTTCTCATGATTGCTCTCACTGCATTTGCATTCGAATGGTTTTTCAGGAAACGCAGTGGATTGGTTTAATGCGACAATATCCATTCCTTGATATCACCCAAAACGGCATCCGCCGGCCAATGTCCTCCCTCAAATGAAAGGAAATGATGGGAAACCCCTGCTTCCTTTAGTGATCTTGCCAATCCTTCAGCAATTGTAATTGAAACAGTTGCATCTTCCTTGCCATGTACAATCAATATATCACGATTGTTTTCTTTCACTTTCTTGAGATTCTCGATTACTTTCCCCGAGGGATATTGACTTCCACATAAAGTAATCGCCGTTGAAAATGTTTCCGGATATCGAGTGAGGAGAACGGTAGAAAAAAATCCGCCCTGAGAAAATCCCATCACGATTGCCGGTTCATCCAAAATGGGAAGAGTTGCTCTAGCATGATCAACGATGGCATGATACCATGCACTTGACTGATTGATAACTTCCGCATCCAGCGAGTCGGGAAACCCTTGATCTTCGCCTCTCCCGGAAAACTTCATCATTCCTGCATGAAGGGATTCACCAAATTTCAGATATGGTGCCTCTGGAGCAATGATGATATGCGAAGTGAAGCCAAATGTTTGAGCCCAATCAAGCATATATGCCGGGTCCAGACCATTCCCATGAAGAAGAAGAATGAGTTTGTGTTTCACAGTGGAATCATACTGCTTTGGATACAATATGCGATATCTACCGATTCTGCGTTGTTCGGCAAATGCAAATGGAAATCTATTCGCTTTTGATGATTGATGAAGGGAATGTAATAGTGAGGTCCAGGGATTGTCTTTCCCTGTGAATATAGGCGATGAAGCTTGTATTTTCTGTGCATGCTGCAAGACAAGTGCACGCAATATGGTGTCACCTTCTATCAAATATATCTCATCCAATCCGATAAGTGCAATGCGTTCAAGTGCCAACAAAGCACTATGAACATTTCCCACTCGTGCATAAGAAGAGGCTAGCAATGCCAATGCAGAGGCATCTCGTGGAACAGCCCTTGTCCAATCTTCAAAATGGATGATGGCTTCCGGATAGAGTGATTGCTTCATTGCATCTCGACCTTTCTGAAAAGAACTTCGAAAGTCTTGACTTTGAGCAATGAGAGTGGATGAGTGAATCAGAAGGAAAATGATGGGGAACATCAATGAAAAAACCCGCATAGTGCGGGTTTGAACATAGCGTGCCCGGAACAGGACTTGAACCTGCACATCCTTACGAATACTACAACCTGAATATAGCGCGTCTGCCAATTTCGCCATCCGGGCAACTGAATTGTGCTACGAATTTACGAAAAAATCCCATTTTTGTCCTCCGGTTATTGTGCAAACTCATCAACAGAAGAACGTGCAAAGCTTCATCGCATCCATAGTGCTCATGTCCATGATCATCCCTTTTTCGGGAAGCATGATGTTTTTGCATTATGAGAAGGGTCGAGCAAAAAGACATATGATCGAAATGCTGAAGAAGAAAGAAGCAGGAGAAGTGATCACATTGAAAATGGGTCAAAAAGGTTACTCCAACTTGAAATGGGAACATGATCAAGAATTCGAACATCAAGGTGAAATGTATGATCTTGTGGCAAAAGAATTGCAGGGTGACTCCATTATCCTGCAATGCATTCATGACAAGAAAGAAACTTCCATCAATAAATCGATCGTGAAATTCATAGCAGGCTTCTTTAATGCAAATCCGCTTCATGATCAGCAATTGAGTGCATTCACTGATTTTGCAAAACAACTTGCTCCGATCATCAATATCACACCGCATATCATGTCCGCATTCAATGCACTGGTGAATGTGAATGAAATGTGTAAATCCCTTCTGTTTTTCCCCGCTGATCCAATCATTCCTCCCCCAAAATACTCTTGATGTACATATCCATGAAGCATAGTACTCATGGACTTTTGTATCATCAATTGGAGTATTTCATGAATACTGTTCATCGTATTCTATTGTATATGATTGCATCATGCTGTTTTGCTGATGCTGTATATGCTCAATCACAGAAAGACAAAAAAACGGACTCAACAAAAGTCACAACTAAAGACATCACCGTCACCGCTCTTCGTCAACCGGAGAATAATCTTGAGGTTCCACTCGCTGTAACCGTGCTTGGTCTTCGAGACATTCAACTCAAGCGTGGCTATGGACTCGATGATATTTTGCAATCCGTTCCGGGTGTTTTGGTGCAGAACCGATCAGGCAATCAGGACTTACGAATCACCATTCGTGGATTTGGTGCGCGTGGCGCGGGAGAACGCTCCAATGCAGGAACATCTCGCGGGATTCGCGTCTTGGTCGACGGCATTCCCGAAACGGAACCCGATGGGCGAACAGCGCTTGATTTCATCAACCCGCTTTCAATACAATCAGCAGAGATATTACGATCAAATAGTTCGGCTCTTTTTGGTAATGCTTCGGGAGGAGTCATAAGTTTTTCAACCGCACCGAAGGAAACAAATACCAAGTTGATGTTCCAATCGCAGATGGGGAGTTTTGGTTTGCAACAATATACTGTGCAAGCACAAGGCATGACAGATCTTGGATTACTCTATGCGACAATCGGCAAGAGTTCTTTTGACGGATGGAGAGCGCAATCCAAAAGCGATGCATTTCAAGTGAGTGCAGGTTTGGTGAATCAATTTTCTGCAAGAACAAAAGTAGGTGTATATCTCTTAGCAGGAAATGTGAATTTTCAAGTGCCCGGTCCACTGAATCTCACTCAATATCAACAAGATCCCTCCATGAGTGCTGATACTTCCACATTCAATCCCACATTCATTCAAAGAAATGAAAGGAGGGAAAACACTGCCGGAAGAATCGGTTTGACCATCGATCATGCATTGTCAGAATCGCTCACTTTGAGTGCGATGACATATCTGCAAAGTAAATTTCTTCAAAGATCGGAGCGCAATACATTCAGAGATTTCACACGCTATCACACGGGTGGTAATGCAATCATTAAATCCGCAAATCAAGTGTCTGAATCTTTGCACAGTTTATTCATGGCAGGCATGGACTATCAATATCAGGATGGAGCCATCCTGTTCTATAATCTGATCAATGGCAATCGAGGAAATGTACTTCGCACGAATAAAAGAGAAGGCGCGCAGAATATGGGATTGTTTCTTCAGGAAGAATTGATGTTTGATGAGAAGTTTTCATTGATAGTGGGTGGAAGATATGACAAAATCTCATATTTCAATGAAATCTATATTGATGGCTCGCAACCTGTTTTTTCGGCTCAGGATATGTTCTATGAACGATTCACGCCAAAAGCAGGCATCACATGGCTCATCGATGATGATATGTCTCTCTATGCAAATGTGGGTGGAGGTATTGAAGTACCCGCCGGAAATGAAACAGATCCACCGGCATCACTCAGTTCTTTCGCGATCAATCCTTTGCTCAAGCCGATTGAATCAACATCATTTGAATTGGGCTATAAGTCACAATCACTTTTTTCGGATTGGCTCGGAATGGGAGAAGCCGAAGTGAAAACAGATATTGCACTGTACACTATTTCAACAATCAATGATGTCATTCCATATGCCGGTGGAAGATTCTATTTCAGTGCCGGTCAAACCGAAAGAATGGGAATGGAAATCAGTCAGTCAATAAGATGGAGTAATGGATTGTCAGTGAATCTTTCACTCACAGCAAGCAAGAACACATATACTGATTATGTAATCGATTCGATAGTGGATGGAGTGAATACGGGTGCATCATTCGTAGATTATTCAAACAAAGACATTGCAGGCATTCCTTCATTGTTCGGATCGATACAAGTCAAATATGCGCCTTCCTTCTTGCAAGGAGTCCAAATAGGCTTTGATTATCGGCATTGCGGACAATACTATGCCGATGATGCAAATACATTGTCGGTTGATTCTTATGACATGCTTGATTGCTCGCTATCTTATGAATTCAATATCAGTGAATCTCTTGATGTGAAGATGTTTGGAAGAATAATGAATGTTTTTGATGCAGTGTATATGTCCGGCGTCTGGATCAACCCTGAAAGACCCAAGTTCGCAAGCCCTGCCTATATTGAGCCGGGTTTACCACGCAATATTGCAGCCGGTATCTCGCTCACATGGAAATGATCAGCAAACCCGTATGGGCTCTCCATACGGGTTGTTTTTTCAGTATCTTTGCAAACCTTATTCCACATATGTATTGAACATCATTGAAATCACTGCTCAAGAATATCTATAAACGCCTTCTGTATTATGGCTTTGATGCTCGTCGATTCCTTGAAGCATTGTCGCCGAAGAAAACTTCATGGTATGAACAAGATTTCTTGGAACTGAAAAAGCAAAAAGGAAGTGATGACACTTTTTCTTTTGGTACGCCTTTTCCGATCTTGACCGATAAAGATGATCAAGGCGGTGTGATGAAAGGACATTATTTCCATCAAGATCTCTTCATCGCTCGGAAAATTCATGAGGCGAAACCGGAAAAGCATGTAGACATAGGTTCAAGAACGGATGGATTCATTGCGCATGTTGCATCCTATCGACATATCGAATTGTTGGATATACGGCCAATAGAAAGTAATGTCAGGAATATCTCTTTTCGTCAAGCAAATCTAATGGAATTACCCGAAGACTTGATCAATTCGACGGACTCCATTTCTTCTCTTCATGCAATCGAACATTTTGGATTGGGACGATATGGAGATCCAATTGATTATTGGGGATATCGGAAAGCATTGAAGAATATCACGATGATGTTGAAGAAGGGTGGGACATTCTATTTCTCGGTTCCCATCGGACCCCAAAGAATAGAATTCAATGCGCATAGAGTATTTTCAATATCCTATCTGCTCTCCCTTTTTGAATCTGATTATACACTCACATCATTTTCTTATGTCAATGATGCAGGCGATTTCTTTGAGGAAATTGCATTGAATGATGAACTGATCAACACAAATTGCAAATGCATGTATGGGTGCGGAATATTCATCCTGAACAAGAAATGATCAGTCTTCAAGTGGTTCGGGATTGTCCATCTCGATTCTTACATGCCCCGGACTTTTCAATCCCAAAAAGTAGAATATCAAGAGTATGGTCACGCTTCCGATGATGAGAAATGTCGCATCGGATCCTATCACCGACCATAAAATTCCGGCCAAAATGCTTGCAAGCATCAAACATATGCTTTGCAGCCCCAAATATGTTCCGAAGGCAGTTCCCAAATCATGTGCATGACTCACATTTGAAATCCAAGCTTTGCTGATTCCCTCCGTTGCCGCAGAAAAGATGCCATATGCAAAAAAGCAAAGATAAAAGGGTGTTTGTCCGTCCATCAATGCCATACCGATATACAAAGAAGCATATGAAATCAATCCAATGATAAGCATTGCTTTGAGTCCGATGCGGTCAGCGATGATGCCGAGTGGAAGTGCAGTTACGGCATAGACAAGATTGTAAAAAATATACACGGAAATAATCGACACATCATCCAAACCATCATGCTTCATTTTCAGCAGGAGAAAAAAGTCAGAAGCATTGAAAAGCATGAACATCAATAATCCGATCACAACCCGCTTATATTCCCGCGAACTTTCTTTCCAATAGGATAGCAAGGCAAATGCGGATTGTTCGCTCTTGTTTTTGTGGATTTGTATTTCGGAATCAGAAACAAAAAAGGTCAATGCTACCGAAATGAGTGCAGGAATCGCAGAAATGATGAACAATGCTTGATAATCACCCGGACGATAATACATATAGGTGAGCGCAAATAGCAGTCCGATCACCGCGCCTGTTGTATTCATCGATCGATGAAACCCGAAAATTCTTCCTTTATGCGAATGCGAGGTCTCGCCTGATAAAATCGCATCTCTTGCACCCGTTCTGATTCCTTTGCCAAATCTGTCACCGGCTCTAGCCAAAAGAATCATGACCGGTTCCCTGAACAGTCCAATGATTGGTTTGGAAATCCCGGTCAATGCATAACCCATCCGAACGAATGGCATGCGCGATCCTGCCATATCGGATGCCCTGCCGAAAAATCCTTGACTAAGTCCTGCGATGGCTTCTGCAATGCCTTCCAATACACCAATCCACAAAATTGAAAAACCAATTGATTGCAAATACAATGGCATGATGGGATATAGCATTTCGGAGGTGATGTCTGAAAACAAACTCACCAATGACAAAAGCCAAACGGGTCGAGAAATATATCGAATGATATTCATGTGCATGGCAATATACGGCAAAAGAATCTACTCTTGAAGTGCAATAGAATTGATTTCCATCCGTATAAGGCCGTCCTATGCGAAATACAAAAACAATAAAAGGGGAGAGCGGGGTCAGAGAACTCTTCATGGCATTGATCAAACAAACCACTCCGAATGGATTCGAACACTTGGTCTATGATTTCATTCCTACATCGCATGTTGATTCCTTCGGAAATCATTTTGTTATCGTGGGTGATGGACCCCATCATCATTTGTTCACCTGTCATTTGGATACCTATCCCCTCGAGGATGATGAAGGCTTCATGAGAATTTGCATGATCAATGTGATTGATGAAGGGAATATCATTCGTACGGATGGAACGAGTATACTCGGGGCGGATGATAAAGCGGGAATGACCGTCATGCTTACCATGATTGAAGCAGGTATACCCGGTATCTATGGATTTTTTCTAGCTGAAGAAATTGGCTTATATGGCTCGAAACATGCAGCAAAAGAGAAAGATATCCATGCTTTTCTGAACGATGTAAAGGCTGTGATTTCATTTGATAGAAAGGAAACTTCCTCTATCATCACGCATCAAAGAAATACAAGAACATGTTCGGAAGGATATGCCTTGCAATTACAATCGGCTTTCGCGGATGCAGGAATAATCCTGGACTTGGACCCAAAAGGGACTGCAACGGATTCATGGAGCTTTTTCTCATATGATTCCACATTGGAATGTACCAATATCTCAGTCGGGTATTGGGATCAACATACACATTGCGAATATCAGGACATCGCATATCTCGAACAATTGTGCAAGGCGGTGATCACCATGCAATGGCCTGTTCCATAATCATCACTCAGGCTTATTGATGATGATTGTGCGAGCCTGTTTGAAGGAAATTCTCTTCCCATAGGTGAGCATGCCCACCGTGAATAATTTTGCGGATATCCATAGACAACCGAAAATCGATGCAATGAGTACGATCACCGAGAGTACTATTTCACTCCAGTGAGGCATTAAAAGCGCTATCCGTGCGCTCATCACCGCGGGAGTCAAAAAAGGAATATAACTACATACTTTCGTGATTGTTCCACCCGGATTTTCAATGATGACGAACATCAATATGAAAGGGACCGTTGCAAGCATGATGATATATCCCGTCATTGTTTGTGCTTCCTGCTCCGTTGTTGCAAGAGATCCCAAACCAATCATGATGGATGCAAACAAGAAATACCCAAGCATGGCATATAGGAATATCAAATGTATGGATGCAAAAACAGATACTTCCACTTGAGAGAATGTGGCACCAAGCCACGCAAATATCAGCCAGAAGGATGCTTGTATGAGACCCAATCCACCAAGACCAATCAATTTTCCCGTCATCAATTCCATCGGTGTGACCGATGAAAGAAGGATTTCGATGATGCGATTTGTTTTTTCATCAAGTAGACTTCTCACGAGTTGCTGCCCCGAAAAACTCACCATGAGGAGAATGATGAAAATCGTTCCGTACACACTAGCGAATTCTACAAGGAATGATCCGGATTCAGAGCTTCCGTCTTTTTGTACTTTGATTGTTGAAAGATCGATTCCTTTTTTGATCTCTTTGAATGCAGATTTCTTCATGCCATGGAATGTCAACAGGGAATCTTGAATCACGGTCTCAAATATGTCTGTGATTTCCTCAAGTTCTCGAGCATTCCCCACATGCTGACTATGATATTCCATCTTTTTGGATGAATAGACATCATCGGGTATCACAATCATTCCTACATATTCATCACTCAGCAATGCTTGCTGATATTTGGCAATATTCAATGGCTTTGCCGGATCGATGCTTTTGACGGTGATGTCGAATTTCTTTTCCCCTCCAGAATAGGTGATTGAATCCAACATGGGTTTTGCCAATGTTCCGATGGATTGTTGTTTATCCAAAATCACAATCTTTTTGGGCTCTTCGACTGATATGGATGTGAGGAGAATTGGAAGCACGCTGAATACTCCCATGATAATTGGACTCAAGATCATCGAAAGGATGAATGCTTTGGTTTTCACTTTTTGGATGAATTCCCACCAAGCAACGGTTGTTATGGAATTCCAATTCATGCTTGTACCTCCTCCTCTTCGCCTTCAATATGCTGACGGAAAATACTGAGCAATGTCGGTTTATATGGATTGATGCTTTGTATCTCACCATATATTGACGCCTGTGATACAATCTCCTGCATCGAGCCGATTTCACCGGAAACTATCCATTGCATGTCGGTTACTTTATGGAATGGCTCAGATAATTCTTGTCCATGCAATGATGAGAATTCTATCAATATATCCGTAGTTCCTGAACGAAGGATATCAGACATTTTGCCACTCAATGCAATCGCTCCTTTATTGAGCATGATCACAGTGTCGCACAATACTTCTGCAATCGGTAATTGATGCGTGCAAAAGAGAATGGTCTTTCCTTTCTGCTTCAATTCCTGCACGATATCCTTGAATAATTCCTGATTGAGTGGATCCAATCCCGAAAGCGGCTCATCGATGATGAGCAATTCGGGATCATGCAAAACAGATGCAATGAATTGAATCTTTTGCTGATTTCCTTTTGATAGTTCTTCGATTTTTTTGTGCTTATAATCCGGTATGTGAAAGCGTTCAAGCCATGCATCGATATCGGATTTTAATTGCTTCGCATTTCTTGTTTTGAGCGAACCCAGATAAAGCAATGTCTCATTGACTGTCGATTGCTTGTATAATCCTCGTTCTTCCGGCAAATATCCGAATGCACTGCGGGGCACATCCTTGATGTCTGTTCCATTATAGGTGATTGTACCTGCATTGGAACCCAATATGCCAAGGATGATGCGAATGGTGGTTGTTTTTCCGGCACCATTCGGACCCACGATTCCGCAAATCTTTCCTGCTTCTGCAGAAAATGAGATGGAATCAAGGGCACGGAATGTGCCATAGGTTTTTGTCAAATCAGAAATGGAGAGCATGGTTCAGTCAAAAAAGTTGTGCGGTGAGATAACGCAGAAAACAATGTATAGTTACAAAAAAAGGTGGTCATGATATATTCAAGACCACCCTTTGTCATTTGTATGGATCAAGCAAGATCAAATCTATCTGCATTCATCACTTTGTTCCATGCGGCTACAAAATCAGTGATGAATTTTGAATTTGATTGTGCGGTTGCATACACTTCAGCAAGGGCACGCAATTCTGAATTGGATCCGAAAATCAAATCGGCGCGTGTTGCTGTCCAGGTTTTGGCTCCTGATGAGCGATTCACTCCTTCAAATACTTCATTATGCGCATCAATAGGTGTCCACTTGATATTCATGTCAAGAAGATTCACGAAGAAATCATTGCTCAATGTATCGCTCTTTGTTGTAAACACTCCATGCTTGGATTGATCATAATTTGTGTTCAAAACGCGCATTCCACCAAGCAGGACGGTCATCTCAGGTGCGGTAAGCGTGAGCAATTGTGCTTTATCAATAAGTAATTCTTCTGTTGAATACACATAATTACTCTTCTTGTAATTTCTGAATCCATCTGCAATCGGTTCGAGCACTGCGAATGATTCAACATCGGTGTGTTCTTGGGATGCATCCATTCTGCCGGGTGTGAATGGAACACTAACCGCCTGGCCTGCATTGGCTGCTGCTTGTTCAATTGCGGCACAACCACCGAGCACGATGAGATCTGCCATGGATACATGTTTCCCGCCGGAATTGAATGTTTGTTGAATCTTTTCATACACATCCAATACTTTGGACAATTGAGCCGGGTTATTCACATTCCAATAGCGTTGTGGCGTGAGTCTGATGCGTGCGCCATTTGCACCGCCGCGTTTATCTGAACCACGGAATGTTGAGGCCGATGCCCATGCGGTTGACACCAATTCGGAAATTGATAAACCGGAAGAGAGAATCGTATTTTTCAATGAGGCAATATCACCTGCATCGATAACAGGATGATTGAGTGCAGGAATAGGATCTTGCCACATCAAATCTTCTGTTGGTGCTTCCGGTCCTACATAACGTGTTTTCGGACCCATATCACGATGCGTCAATTTAAACCAAGCGCGAGCGAATGCATCAGCGAATTGATCGGGATTCTCAAGGAATCGACGTGAAATTTTCTCATAAGCCGGGTCAAAGCGGAGTGACAAGTCTGTCGTGAGCATTGTTGGAACATGTTTTTTTGTTCCATCGAATGCATCGGGAATCGTGGCATCTGCATTTTTTGCAATCCATTGATTCGCACCTGCAGGACTCTTTGTCAATTCCCAATCATACTTGAATAAATTCTCGAAGTAATTATTGCTCCATGCAATCGGCGTGGTGGTCCATGTCACTTCCAAACCACTTGTGATGGCATCTTTTCCTTTGCCTGTACCGAATGTGCTTGTCCAACCCAATCCTTGTTCTTCGATTGATGCACCTTCAGGTTCGGGTCCTACATGAGATGTTGGTCCGGCACCATGCGTTTTCCCAAATGTATGTCCACCTGCGATGAGCGCAACGGTTTCTTCATCATTCATCGCCATGCGAGCAAATGTCTCGCGGATGTCACGAGCTGCCGCAAGCGGATCAGGATTGCCATTGGGGCCTTCGGGGTTCACATAAATCAAACCCATCTGTACGGCGGCGAGTGGATTCTCCAAATCGCGTTCACCTGTATAGCGTCTATCATCAAGCCAAGAGCGCTCTTTACCCCAATACACATCGGTTTCGGGTTCCCATACATCTGCGCGTCCACCGGAGAAACCGAATGTTTTGAAACCCATGGATTCAAGCGCTACATTTCCTGCGAGAATCATGAGGTCGGCCCAAGAAATGCTTTGACCATATTTCTGTTTGATCGGCCAGAGAAGTCTGCGTGCTTTGTCGAGATTCGTATTGTCAGGCCAACTATTCAGCGGAGCAAATCTCTGCTGACCTGTTCCACCGCCTCCACGACCATCGCCTGTACGATATGTTCCTGCGCTGTGCCATGTCATGCGAATGAAAAATGGACCATAATGTCCGAAATCAGCCGGCCACCAATCTTGCGAATCGGTCATCAATGCAATAAGGTCTTTCTTGAGTGCATGATAATCCAATTTCTTGAACTCTTCAACATAATTGAATTGTTCGCCAAGCGGATTGGACAAATTGGAATTTTGGCGGAGAATATTGAGATTCAATTGATTGGGCCACCAATCGCGATTTGACGTACCCGCGCTATGAAAACTCTTGCTTGTCGCGCCCGTTACAGGGCATGCATTGGTTGATGAAGTATCCATGGTATCTGTGAAATGATGAAAAATGATTGTGTTCAATTGTGGTTTGCAAAGATAAGGCCTTGAACACAGACCGCATGAACGAGGTTCCGAAATTCTCAACACATTTCAAGAAATCGCCATAAATCCTTGATTCATCACAAGAATAGATTCACGCCGAATAATACCCCATTTTGATTGAGCTCCATTATTGAATCATTCTTAAGATTCAACAGAACTGACCCCCTGATTCTTCGATATTGAATCTCGGTGCTGACTTTTCTGGATGAGTGGATATTGAGCCCAATACCTGTTGTTGAAAACAATCCAATTTGCTGACCAATCATTCCGCCGACACCAAATGCAAGAAAGGGCCGAATCTTTCCTTTGATGGGGTAGAGTTTACCCTCTAGAAGAACAGGCATATTGAAATGTCCGGAAAAAATCTGCGCTCCAATTGAACACATCATTTCCATATGCGGAGTTATACGATGATGTGTTCCAATTGCAATGGTTTGAGTTGTTGTCAAAACATTTGCAAGAGATTGCCCGACTTCATTCTGTTCATCTTTTGGGATTATTGTTGCCGGCATGATACTTCCCGAAACAAACAGTTCCGTGGATTGTCTTCCATAAATTTTGGCATTGCGAGGGGATTGACCCAAGATGCGGGATTCATCTGCAGAAAGCGTGCAGGTGAATGTAATGATGAGAATCAAGAACATGATACTTCCCATGAATGAATGATGGATGTTCAATGCATTGCATAATGCAAGAGATAGGTATCAATGTGATCTATGAAACTCCAACTGTATTATTGTATGATGATTGGTGTACTATGCTGATTGATGGTCAAGAAATACACACCGGTGGTGAGTTGTTGAGTTGAAATGAAAGTTACTTGTTGATGCACGGTACTTTTCAATATGTATCTGCCTTGAAGCGTAGACAGATGAAGCGATAAGGGAAGTTTAGGTGTTTCGGAGAGTGTGATGATGATTCCTGCATTGTTTGCAATGATATGATCAATCGTATGAGTGACTATTGATTGTGCACCAAATGATGTGAAAAATGTGACATATCGACTCCATTCCGACTTGCCTCTTTCATTCAGTCCTCGCACACGAATGTCATAACGCTGATTGTTTGAAAGATTTCTCATGATGTATTCATTGCTCTTCACAATAGTATCACGCTTCGCTTGTGCATCCGCATGTAAAACTTGCACTTCATCTGCATCTGCATAATCCACGATTTTCCACGATATCGAAGCTGTGTCTGTATTGATGATCATGCTGTCTTTTGGAATTGTGATCATCGTCATCTCGGGTATCGGTGGTAGATGCCGATATATCGCTGAATCCTTTGCGCTCCATGGACCATATCCACTTGAATTGTATGAGCGTCCCATCCATGACAATACTCCGCTGCGTCTTGGCATTGTAAGGGTAAGTACAGTATCAATCAGAGATGTATCATCAATCAATACTTCATCATCCAATTGTATTCGAAGATGATGTCTTTGAATCATCGGACCTGAAGAGCTCCATTTGAATGTGATGGAATCACTCGTCAAAACATCTACATATGGCTCAATAAATGAAATCACGGACGGTAATTCAAGTGGTTTGGGTGATGTTGAAATGACTCGTGCATTACTTGCAAGCCCCCATCCGGATACATTCACAGCCTGCACTTTCCATGTATATGTTGTTCCATATTCTGGCAAAGCAAATGCATAAACGGTGTCTTTGATATCCAATTTGCGATGAATGATATCATTTCCTTTTTGTAGCGTGAAGGTATATGAGAGAATTCTATTCTTCGCGGCATTCCATCGGAATTGAATCATGCTGTCTTTTTTCACGATTGCATATTCTTGCGGTGACAGTGGAATTGTTTGCGAAGGAAGAGGAAGTTTCATTGAAGTGAATGTCCATGGACTATTCCATTGACCCCACCCTTGTGCATTTTTTGCACGAACTCTCCATGTATGCAATTGCGAATATTCAAAACCACCAACATTCACAATGGTGTCTTGCAGTGTAGAATCACTTTTGATGATTGTGCCTCCCTGAAGAATCTCCACATGATAAGTTACATTCGGAATCTTGTTCCATGTGAATTTTACTAATTCTTCAGTGAGTGTTTGTCCATAAGCAGGAGCAATCATCGTTACTAATCCCGGAACTTGCGGAGGCTCAGTATGAACATTCTGATAACATTCGGCGAATGAATATGCTCCATTGCATTGGGCTTTCGCATCCCAATTGATGCTCCAGGTCATCATGCCTTTGAGATTTGGATATCCGCTACCTGACACCATCGCATATGAACCCGGTTTGCTTCCTTTTCCACGGAGGTATTTCATGGCTTTCATGATTGTTGCGGTATCCACATAGCCTCCACCTGCGGCAGAGGTGCAAGAGGGCAAACCCACGGCAACTTTACTTGCAGGCAGACCATTGAATTGTCCGCCGGCGGTTGCAAATCCCTGTATCACCGCTTCTGTCATAGCCACGATGAAATCCGCAGTTCCTTGGGTATAGATATTTCTGTCGATGCCGTACATCGTTCCTGAATTATAGAGTTGCACCTGAAGAATATCCAGTGAATCCCGCAATGCATGAATGATTGGAAGATAGCCACCCCATATACTTCCGAATCCTGATTGACCACCTTGTACATAAGCTGTTTCGGGCGCCATCGTGAGTATCATCTTTTTCCCTTTGGATGATTGATGATGATTCATGATGGTTTTGATTGCATCGATGAGTCTAACCTGTGATGCATTGCTGGGATTTGCTATTGTCCCACCCGTGATAATGATGCAATTACCATGCTCGATATCAATGTCGATGCCATCAAAGTCATAGGTATCCATGATATCATTCATCGACGTGATAAAAGCCTGTTTTGCATTATCATTGGGAAAATCAAGATATGCGGTGGCACCCCCGATACTAATCAGCACTTTTTTTCCCTGAGCTTTGAGTTGGGCAATCGCTTGCTTAAATGCCTGAACGGACATATTCTCCGGTGTGAATGTCATGGTCATGTCCGTATTTGAAACCGGCATGGCAAATGCAACAGCAATCACGGTATATCGAGCATCTATATTCTGTGGATGCACCCATGCCACATCCTGCGAATTCCAATTATGGAAATATCCCACCAATTCATGTTGTGCCAATGAAGCAACATGAAATGAAAAGAACAATATGATTACTGTAAAAATGATTCTCATGTCCGAACATGCGACTGTAATTGATGCGGTAATTTACACATAATTCTCACATCTTTTTTCACTTGCTCGATTCTATGTACCCCTCATTCTATCGAGCATGCCGGGCGGCTTGCCCCTGAATTCAGCCACCCTGTTGTTGTGTGTGCTCGCATGTATTATTCATGTGTTATTGCATTATCTGCAACTGCCATCTTGCTCATGCCACCCTTGATTCCTTGCAATGCTTTTGTATTATAGATGATTGCACTTCTTGGAGATTGTCCAAGCACGATATGTGTTGTTGGCATATTATAGATGACTGCGCTTCTTGGAGATTGACCAAGCACGATATGCTTTGTGGATTCTTCTTTCACTTCTTCCACTTTTGCAACAGGCACATAATTGGAATTGTAGATTTTCGCGCTTCTTGGTGACTGACCCAATACCACTTGTGTTGTGGATTCTTCTTTCACTTCTTCCACTTTTGCGACAGGCACATAATTGGAATTGTAGATTTTCGCGCTTCTTGGTGACTGACCCAATACTTGATTATTGGTGTTTTGTGTATTGTAGATCTTTGCACTTCTCGGTGACTGACCCAATACTTGATGTTGAGCAAACAATGATGTTGACATTGCAACAAAAGCGAGCATAAATAGGATGCTTTTCATAATACTAACCCTGATAAAAAATGAGATAAAAATGTTTTTCAAACTGTTGTGCGAGCCCTGAATGAAAGATTGAATTTGTGTATCATATCGCCGCACACAAATACATAATGCATTTGCCGTGCCAAACTTATTTTGAGGGATGAAAACAGAGAGCATGAAATACCTTTGAAGACCGATAAATGCTTGCTTCCGGGGTATTCAAAAAAAATTGCAAACTCAGATATAAAGGGACTTATCCACTGTGAGATTCATCAGAAAAGTGTGTGTGATGTGTGAGGGGAGTGTCAGGTTGTTTTGACAATCATGTCAAAATTCGGAGAGCATTCTATTCCTGATGAAATCAGTATCGGAAAGGGTATTAAGAAAACTCTTTAGCAATGTTCTTTCTTCGGCGGAAAGTGAAATCCCTGCCGGATTTCTTTGCTTGAAAATGGGATCAAGATTTGGGGAGTCTATCATGCCTTGCGCATAATGGTCAAGCACTTTGTCTATTGTTTCAAAGCGTCCGTCATGCATATAGGGAGGAGTGAGCATAACATTGCGAAGTGAGGGGACGATATAGGAATAGACATCTTTCTCATTGAGTGTGATACGGGCTCTGCCGCTATCGCTCTGATTTCTTACACTGAGTCCGTTATTTCTGAAGGACTCATCGCTGAAGAATGGCTCGGCATGGCAAGTGGCGCATTTTTGTTTGAACACTTGATAGCCCGCTTGTTCTTCGGTAGTGAATGAAGCACCTTCATTTCTTTTCACCTTATCATACTTGGATTGTGCGGAAATGAACATCACTTGAAATTGTGATAATGCTTTGAGGAATCTTTCGGTCGTGATTTCCTCTGTTCCGAATGCCGATTTGAACATCCCGGGATACTGAGCATGCTTACGAAGTTTATTGAGTACATTCTCAATCGTTTCATCCATTTCATTATGTG
>JBJTFZ010000156.1:0-5771 GCA_046093685.1 bacterium | reverse complement strand
GTACTTTCTTTTGGCTTCATGAATTTCTTCAGTGAGATCTCCACCCTTTAATAATATGTATGATCCTTCTTTTTTTATGAGTGGTTTTGTCCATTGAATCAAAGATGAGATGGGGGCTACTGCTCTAGCAAGTACATGATCAAACTTTCCTCGGTTTTGTTGTTGACCGGCGAGCTCTTCCATCCGAGAAACGATTGTCTTAAAATTTCTTTGCCCAGTATGTTCGGCGAACATCGCAGTCAATTTGATTTTCTTTGCAATGGAATCAACGAGTGTGATTGATATGTCAGGCCTAGCAATACCAATTGGAATTCCTGGGAAACCACCCCCGCAACCAACATCCATGCACAGAGACTTGGGAGCAAATTCGTGGGCCTTGACAATACTGAGTGAATGCATGAAATGTCTGATCCAGATATTGTCCATATCTTTTCTGGATATGAGATTCACCTTTTCATTCCAATAGACCAATTCACCGTGAAAGCGCTCAAATGTTTCTATTTGTTCGCGAGAAAGGAGAATGCCATTTGCATTGCAAATTGTCCAAAATTCCAGTGGATCCATCATGTGAACATTCCTTGTTTTGAACCGCGATAGCCTCGTAGAAAGTCTGTTATAGACATGGCTGATTTTCCTTCTTCTTGAATTTTGTCCAATGCTATGACATGGCTTGCTGTACCCACAAAAAATTCAGCATCGGTAATCACATAAGAACCTGGAAGGAGATCTCTGGATTCGTTATTAATGGATGCTTTCAACACTTTTAGTGATTTGTCATTAAATATGGTCCAAGCACCGGGTTTTGGATTTGTACCTCGAATGAGATTCCTAATGGTTTCAGCAGATTGATGCCAGTCAATCTTGCATTGATCTCTGAATAATTTTGGAGCTGGAGTTGCCTCAGAGTCATCTTGAGGAATGGGTATTGCCGTTCCAGATATCAATGCCTCACAAGTGGATATTGCCAATTCTGCGGCAGGGAGGGTCAAAGCTGAGAATAACTCACCTGCGGTCATATCCGGTGCAATCGAAACATGTACTCGAGAAAGGATCTTTCCTGTATCAACGACATCATTCAACAAAAATGCCGTAAGCCCTGTTTCAGTTTCACCATTGATGATACTCCATTGTATGGGAGCAGCTCCACGATACTTTGGAAGCAAGCTTCCATGAATATTGAATGCGCCCATGGAGGCAAGGGAATACACTTCTTTGGGGAGTATGCGAAATGCAATGACAACAATGATATCAGGTTTAAGAGAGGCAATTGTTTCAACAAAATTCGGTTCTTTTAGATGTGCAGGTTGCAAAAGCGGAATCTGCAATGCTTGAGCTTCCACTGCAATCGGTGAACTGTGTAGTTTTTTTCCACGACCCGAAGGTTTATCCGGAACGGTCACCACAGCCTTAACGCCAAACCGTTCATGAAGGGCACGAAGAGCGGGAATGGCGAATTCCGGTGTGCCCATGAAGATTATGGATGGGGGATTCATTTCGTCAACCGTGAATGGTTGGTTGATTGCCAAGCGTATCGATGATTGCGGCTTCGATTGATGCCAGTTCATGCAATCGACTTTTCACAATGTCTGCGGGAAAATACCTTCTGGCAAGATCAGTGAATGTGGTATAATGCCCTGCTTCACTTTCAAATAATTCCTGATAAAAAAGACGCAAGTCTTCAGGTATCAAAGGTGATTTGGAAAGTATGGAGAATCGTTCGCAGGACCGTGCTTCAATAAGAGCGTCAACAAGCAATAAATCAAGCATTTTTTCGGGTTCATGTTTGCGGATATGCTCGGATAATTGCTTTGCATAGTCATCCCCTCGATCTTTGGTTAATTGCGAATCATTTTTTCTGATTCTTTCATATACTCTTTCGAAGTGATCCCATTCTTCTTTGAGAATGACGATCATCTCACGAACAATATCTTCATGTTGGGGATATCGTTGGATCATCGACATTGCATTTGCTGCTGCTTTTTTTTCGCAATGTGCATGATCTATGAGCAGGGTATTGATATCGGAGGCGGCAATATCAATCCATTCGGACTTTGTATGATTCAATAAGCACAGCATAGAAGTAAAAGAAGATGACGAAGCCGTCTATAAGCCGAATTCTGTCTCCCGAAGGAGGAGAAGCATTTATCTTGAATCATTGTTGCCAATGATTTCCGTGCGGCATACCCGAAGAAGTTGATATTGGGCGAGCAGTCCAATTGTCCAATGGACACCTTCTTCTTATTTGCCTTGCTCCGCGTGGGGTTTACATTGCCATCAATGTCACCATTGATGCGGTGAGCTCTTACCTCGCCATTTCACCCTTACCGAAATGAATCGGTGGTATATTTTCTGTTGCACTTTCCGTCGACTTTTCATTTCTTTCGAAATGCATCATCGCCTTTGTGTTACAAAGCACGCTGCTCTATGGAGTTCGGACTTTCCTCACCATGAAAATCATGGCGCGCTTCTCCGACAGCCCCGTCATTTGTATTACTCTCCAACAAGAATTCTTCCACAATGTTCACATAGGAACATGAGATCAGGTTTATTTCTCATTTCAACAATCTTTTGTGGAGGCACCGCACTGAAACATCCGGAACAACTATTCTTTTTCACCTTTACCGCGGCATCTTTGTGAAATGTTCGAATGCGTTCATACTCAGCAAAAATCGGGGTAGGGATTGTTTTTGACAATTCAGCACGCTTCTTTGTTTGTCCAAGAATTTCATCATTGTGACCATGAGAAATTGAGGTTAATTCCTCTTCTTTTTCAGTAAGGTGCTTTTGTGCTTCATCCAATTCTTGTTTACTTTGTTCAAGTATGGAGCGAAGATTTTCTTCTTTAACTCCAATTGTTCTTTGATCATCATATATTTTGTTACGCTCATCTCTGAGTGATTCAATTTCATGAGTGATTGCATCAAACTCTTTGTTATTACGAACATTGAATTGTTGTTGTGCGAGTTGGTCTTCTTTGTCTTTGATTTCTTGAAGACGAATATGTGAGCGACTCTTGAAATCTTCGATGTCATGAATGTCTTTGTCCGCTTGTTCAGCTTGCTTGGTTTTCAAGCGAACATATTCTTCGGCTTCCTTCACTTGCTGTGGCAAATCGCCAAGCTCTTCTTTTAGATCATCCAAAATGGAATCAATTTCTGACATCGTTGACAACATGGTAGCGAGAGAGTTCATGGTAAGCTCTTGGTGATATATTATTGAATCGAATGTATTCTAAAATTTATGCGTAAAGAATAGGAGAAGTTTTAATTGAAGATGACATGATTGTGAGATTCTTGAGAATCTCATCGGATTTCATGACATGTTTCATTCCTTCTGCTACAAATTGCTCCATCTCGGCATGCCCGGGATCAATCAACATGATTGTTCCTTGAGCTGCGTGAAATTGATGGTATTTCACATCCGCTGTGATAAAACAATCTGCTTTTGCTTCAATTGCTGTCTGCATGTATTGTGCACCGCTTCCGCAAACCATCGCTATTGATTGAACATCCTTAGATGTACCCAAAGCATATCGAATCGGGGACCCAAAAGTTGACGAGCACTTTTCGGCAAAAGTTTTTGGATTCATCGGTTCAGGTAACATGCCTATGATTCCCATGCCATGTTTTTCATGATGTGCATCAGGGACAAGAGGCCGTATGGTGGATTCAACGATGTCAAGCGATTTAGCAGCAAGCACATTTGTTCCATTTGGATGCGTATCAAAATTCGTGTGAATCGCAATCAGTCCAATATTCAAACGAATGAGATCACGCACATGCGAAGAAACTCTATCTTTTCCTGTGATTGCCTTCAAAGGCGAGAAAATCAGAGGATGAAACACACAGATGCAATCAATCCGGTGATCTACTGCCTCTGAAATGACATCCTTATTGATTTCATAGGCAATCAATATGGATTTGATTTCTGCATTTTCAGGATAGCGACCGATTTGAAGACCAATTGCGTCGCCGCTCCAAGCGGTTTCGGGCGGAAAAAGTGCATTTAATCTTTCATTAACATCTGTAATTGTCATGAACCATGAATCCTGAAACCGTTCAGTTACACTTCAAAAATAGCAAAGTTTTCCCAAATCGGCCATTTCGAAGCTAGGAAGTTTCAATTCGACGGCTTCGATTGTATGGCCGGAACAGGAGCCACACCGGTAGCTGATGGTTTTTTCTTTCTGGTATATTGTATGGACGCACGAAGCTTTACACCATCGCGAATGACTCCTCTTTTTCTTAAAGTGTCTTCCGCATCGATATATCGTTGCTTATTTGGAAGCCCGCCTCGTGAGCTATGCGGAATCTGAGAAATAGGAATCCAGGCCTCTTCTGTTTCAAATGGTTGTTCTGGCAAGGGTATGGTGAATGTATTGTCCTTTATGTCCCACCATGGACCACCTTTCTTCCGAGAAAAATCAAACATATCCATGATGATGACGGGAGTTCCCGAAAACTGGATATAGCGTCTTTTCACAGTATCTCTTTTTGCACCTTCGCCCCAATAAAACAACCAACGAGCATCGTCTCTGAATTGTCGTATGCATGAATGTGAAACAGGTCTTCCTGGCATATCAAATTGATGGAATGCACTTCCTGCATGCAAGTGAAAATTCCAGGTATAGGGAAGTATCCAACTTGAGTTGAGAGAAGATCTGCGAAGAATTGATCTCCAATTCAAAGCATATCTTCCGGGAAATGTCGCTTTTCGTTCTTCACCCGTATTGCAAGCGGCAAATCGAACGAGTTTGCCATATTCATAGCATGCATAACTTTGCCAAGCATTCGATACCAATATGAATTTTGGCACAGTGTCAACAGCATGATATTCTGATGGGAAGATGGAATAGTCAGTGAGATTGAGAGACAACACACTTGGAATGATAACGGTGTCTCCAACTCTGAAATAATGCAAATCCTTTCTGTTGACTGTAATGAACGCTCTATAGGCCATATTTTGAATGCTGTCTATCTTTCTATATGCGCGACGAATAGAGTCAAGGTGTTTTGCATTTGCAATCACAGTTTTTGTGTATGTGATCAATTGTTTGGCTCCACCAAGCGGTTTCTTTTGCAGGACGGTTTTGCCTGTTGAATCATTCTTGTTTGAGTCTTTGGAGGTGTTTTTTTTGCCTTTTGTTCTCGTGCTTTGTCTTTGCGAGACTTCTTGAGGACTATTTCCGGGCATATTCCCGCATGCAGCCCACCCAAGAGCCAATGAGGTTGTCAAAACCATAACTAGAAGAGTGAGTTGTTTCCCGTTCAACCGAAGTTGTTTCATAAAAATTCACCGTAATGAAAGAGTTCAATTTCCAAAAGCAATCCCAAGTGCTATAAATAAGCCACCAAAGTCCCGTATGGGTAATTCCTTAATACTCTCAAGTCCATTGCCCCCAAAGGGAACATAATAATATCTCATTGTTGCTGATAACGATGTTCTTCCTTCACTTCCAAATGCAGAACCAATAGCAATGTATCCTGCCGGTCTTCCGTGGGCAAGTGTTCTTTGTTCTGTCTGTATGAGATTTTGATTGTAAGGAATTTGTACTATCATCGCATATCCAAGCCCGGCACCAATGAAAGGTCTGAATGAATCTGATAATGATTCTTTGAACAATCTTTTCTGCAATCCAATTGTCAATGGGAATGAAAAAAGCCTATTGATTTTATCCGGAATAAATGTATTTCCTGTAAATGGGTCTATATACTCCAATTCATCGCTATTTCGATTCCCGGTGATTCCAAGTAATGCCTGTAGTGAAAGGG
>JBJTFZ010000155.1:0-8947 GCA_046093685.1 bacterium | reverse complement strand
ATGAAGATCAGGCAAGCACATTCTATAAAGAGGTGTTTTTCCTCTCTATCGTTGCCGGTGTGTTTTTGCAAAGTTGGTTTGTATTCTTGGGTGCTTTGGTATTTCTATTCGTCGGAATACATGTTCCGGTTCTAAGCACATTGATCATTTGGGGATTGTCAATTGGTTGGGGTGTTGGTGGGTATGCATTTGGTTCAATATTCAGTGATGATGCCTCAATGGTTTTAGGAATCATAGCATTCATGGTGGGTTTGGCCACACATTATTCAGCGAAGGAATATACTGCAGATCTTTCGGATATGAGAGATAGGGCATATTGAATAAAGTGCAATCTTTCAAAATGCCTTTTAGTCATTATAACTTTTCGATACCATTAAGACAATGCGTCATACCGCATTGTCTTTTTTGTTCATATAGTTCTCTTCCTCTTGCTTCAATTTCCGCATCCCAAATGAGTGGATGATAGAGATGATATTGTATTGCTTTATTTTTGAGTGAATAACGCTTTAGACCCAAATCACTCAATCGCCAATCGATGTCGAGGTCTTCCCCAAAACATGGCAATGCATAGTCTTCATCAAATCCATTGACATCGAAAAGATGCTGTTTGAAAACTCCCCAATTGCAACCCCAGATTTCTCTATTGACTTTTTCCTTAGGCGATAAAAACGGTAGATACAATGCCTCTCTAACTTGAGTGGAGTCTGAAAACAACAGACCGAGAAATGTGGGAATCTTCATCAGGGATTGTGCATAGAATGTCTTTGTTGCCTGTGGACCCAGCATTACTCTTCTTCCAAAAAAGAATGCACCCGGCTTCATGGCTTTATGATATTCTTCGAGAAATCTTGGATGAAGAATGCAATCACCGTCAATAAACACGACATATTCCCCCCGAGCATTTCGAATTGCTTCATTTCCAATTACGATTTTCCGAAAACCTTTATCCTCATGTCTGAGATGTCTTAAGGTAAATGAATATGACTTCATGGCTTTTTCAATGCAAATGCCCATCGCATTGTCTTCACCATCTTCAGCTATGATCACTTCAAAATCATGAAATGTTTTAAGCGCGATACTTTGTAGAATAAGCTCCAATGCATTGACATTCTTGTATACTGCAATGATCAGCGATATCATGATTGCACCTGCTTGAAAACATGATTTTGCAACCCCTCCATACAGCGCATTCTGTGTTCAGAAATAGCCTCTTCCAATTCCACATTGTTTCTTTCCAATAAATCGGGATTGATGTGTTCTGTATGCCATAAATGATATGCAATCCCGCCCAAACGAAGATTGAACCTTCGAATGCCCGAATGCAATAATCGTATGACACATTCACTGTCCTCACGGCCCCATCCAATGAAAGCTTCATTGAATCCATTGACTTTGATGAGATCTGATTTCATGAATGACATATTGCAACCACGAACACCATGATGATGCTGTTTACTCATCCACGATGAAACAATGGGTGAAAGAATGGGAATGCGTAATGCATTGAATCTATTCGTGATGCCTCGGGAAAACGGAGAAAAATCGTGAACACCATTCTGAATCGATGATAATGTGGTCTCTTTATGCAATAATACCCGCGAACCCTGTATGAACAGTCCTTCGCGGGCATGCATGCGATGATCATGAACAAAGTACGGATGCACGAGCATGTCTCCATCGATAAAGATCAGATGATCACCTGAAGACATTGCGGTTGCCTTGTTTCTGATATGCGAAAGTCTGAATCCTTTGTCTTCATGATGACAATGAATCAGTGATATTGGAAATGATTTCTGATGTTCATGAATAAGTTCTGCAGTCTTCGGACCCGATCCATCATCAGCTATAATCACTTCATGGGGATACACTTTAAGTGCAGAAACACTCCGTAAGACAAGATCAAGTGCATCTTCTCGATTATATGTTGATATGATGAGTGAAGTTTTCACATACTGTCCGAATACTATAATCCAAATCACGAAAATAAAGATTGCATATCTTTATTTGACCATTTGATTAATATCGTTCCGCCAGGTATTATATGCTTGCATCAACTGATCTTTGTCAGCTTGATTTTTTATTGTCTTATTACCACGAAGTTCACCACCAACTCCATCATTTTCACGAGAAAGCATTGACAATACATTTCCGTCTGTTTTAAAATAGATTCTGCTTTCTGTTGCAAATCCCTCGGAATAGGTACCACTGAACGCGAAAAATGGTATACCATTCTTCATATAGATTGTCACATCATTACTCCATTCATGTCCGGAAAAATTACCGGTATGAACTTCATAACCTCCGGTCAGAACACACTTCTTTGCTGTTTGTTCAAATTCCATGGGATCACCTTCACCCATGTCTTCCTTTACATTCTTGCTCCCTTTGCTGCAGCCCGATGATTGGGATTTAAGGAGATTTTCACATTCTCCCACCATGTCTTTGATTTGTTGTAAACGAGTTAGAGAATCCGGTTCAACCGGTACGACTTCTGCAGGTGCCTTGGTTGTGGTGTCACTTTTAGCAATTGTCTCTTCATTGTTTTTTGTTCCACAACCCATGAGAACGAAAACCAACATGATAATGGAAAGAACTTTCATTCCACGCTTCCTTAAATAATGTAAAAACCCCATACTTAAGAGTATGTTTTTATGTAAAAATTCCAACTGCCAATTCAGCCCATATTAGTAGAAAAATAATCACTGCAATCGCGAATAAACAATATTTCAAATGTTTGTTGACAATATATCGATTGAATGCAAAAATTGTAAAACCCAACATATTCAACATGATAAAGGCAATGATGAAATCTTCCGGACCCCAATGAACTTCATCCGAACTCAAACTTCCAATGAGAGGTATGATCAACACAGAATTCAGAAGAAGAAATATGTAGTTTGCCTTCATCTGTCTTGCAACCCTTTTCCTTTCATGATATTCGGTATGCATTTCTGAATTCTTGATTCTCTTGTGGCAGATTGTTTTGCCTGATTGAAATGCAAGAGATATCCTCTTCTTCTGCCTGGTGTCAAAGCATAAAATGCGGTTTTCAATGAAGGTTGTTTTGCAAATGATTCGGATAATTCTTCAGGGATTGGATCATCATCTTTTTTAAATACTACCTTTTTTCCTGTTATTTCAATTTCTAAAGCTTGTTGGATATAGTCTATAATGATTGGTTTTGCCTTTTTGATTTCTTGTACGGAAGTGAATTTCATATACCGTGCTGACTGGGAGTTTTTTCCGGGTGCTATCAATACACCATGTACATCATCAATCAAACTTCCTTTCAAGAAACTGATTGTGGCTGATTCTTTCAATGCTGACAGAAGCACGATATTTTTTCCATTGTTCGTGTAGCATGGTACACCCCATTTACGCTCTTCTGTGACATCGATTTTCAGAATGATATCTCTTAATGCTCGCAATTCCGCATTCCAAGTCTTGACTTTACAATTTGGAGTACCAACGAGGGGACATCGCCCACAGCCGACATCGAAGAAGTCTGCTATTGCCGGATTTATGACAGAATGCTTGCTCATGCATGCAAATTTAGGCAAAAAAGAGTGTTGTATCCCCTCAAGGAATTTATGCCATAAGACAACTGTTCACATCACATCATGAACAAACAATCCATTAATATCGTCTGGCTTAAAAGAGATCTTCGTTTGAGTGATCATGCACCGCTATATGTTGCAGATCAGGATGCATTACCGTATGTGGTACTCTATGTGTTTGACCAAGATGTGATTGCTTATCCAGATACTTCGCTCCGTCATCTTCAATTTCAGTATCAGAGTCTCTTGTCCATGAACAAGACCTTGCAGTCATTTCAGGGAGACATTGCAATATGCCATGGTAAAACTCGGGATATCTTTCAGGAATTGATACATGAATTTGATGTGAAATCTGTATTGAGTTATCAAGAGAGTGGAATACGATTGACTTTTGACATTGACCGTGATCTTGTGAAACTCTTCAATGAGCATGATATAAAATGGTATGAATTTCAGAGGGATGGAATACAGAGGGGAATCAAGGACAGAAAGAACTGGGACAAAGAGTGGTATGGAATGGCTCATTCCCCCATCATTGAAAACACCTTTACTAATGAGAAGATCATTCATTGGAATCATGCATTTCAGGTTCCTGAATCTCTATCATCACAATTGAATGAGTATCCGAAACAATTCCAGCCTCCCGGTGAATATTATGCTCGAGTGTATCTGCAGAGTTTTCTGAATAAGAGAATTCACAATTATTCCCGGCATATATCACAACCACTGAAAAGTAGAATATCATGCAGTAGATTATCACCCTATTTGGCTTGGGGAAATATCAGCATCAGACAAGTTTATCAGGCATTGCAAGAACATGCGGGAACAATGAAGCATGTGCGCAATCATGCAAATGTGCAATCCAGACTCAAATGGCATTGTCATTTCATTCAGAAATTCGAAACCGATTGCAGTTATGAACAACGCTCAATCAATCAGGCATTTGAGCATGTATGGTCTGAAAGAAATGAAACAATGCTGAGAGCATGGGAAGAAGGCAAAACAGGATATCCCCTCATAGATGCAGGGATGCGATGTGTAAGAGAGACCGGCTGGATCAATTTCCGAATGAGAGCCATGCTTGTGTCATTTCTCACGCATCATCTTTTTCAAGATTGGAGACATGGCGTTTATCATCTTGCACAGCAATTTCTGGACTATGAACCCGGCATACATTATACGCAGTTTCAACTGCAGGCAGGTTCAACAGGTGTGAATACTATTCGGGTGTATAATCCGGTGAGTAATTCCCTCAAGCATGATACTGAAGGTGAATTCATCAAACAGTGGTGTCCGGAATTAAGCAAACTTCCCCTTCATCTCATTCATGAACCATGGAACATCACATCGATGGAAGAAATGATGTATGAGTTCGAGCTTGGTATGGATTATCCGAAACCGATAGTTCAACTGGCAGACACAAGAGCCAAAACAGAACAATTGTGGAAACTTCGTAAGACTGAAGAGGCGAAAGCCGAAGGGCAGAAAATTTTGAAAAGATTTGTGAGACCGAAGTTGTGATTTAACCCAGCATCACCGATGTCATCGTCAATGAACCGGCAACTGGAATATCATTGAACAATGATACTTGGTCTTGTTCATCTTTCAACCCCATCACATATAATAGTGGAATGAAATGTTCCGGAGTTGGAATCGCGAGTGAAATGGATGTCTTGTTTTGTGGCAATGTGAGTAATCCTTTTCCATCCCCGGAAAGAATGATATTCTTCATGATATCGCCGGCCTCCAAAGCCCAGTCAAAAGCGTATTGTTCATCAAGTCTCTTCCAATCAACCATTCCAAGATTATGCACCATATTTCCACTACCAATAACAAGAATTCCCTTCTTGCGTAATTGTTTGAGTTCTTGGGCGAGTGCATAATGCTCTGCAAATGACATGTTCACATCAATGCTGAGTTGTAATACCGGAATTTGTGCTTGAGGATAGACATGTCGTAACACACTCCATGTTCCATGATCAAGTCCCCATTCATGATCGAGAAGAATCTCCTTCATGGAAATGAGAGATACCGTATGTTCAGCCAATGAAGAGTCTCCTGGAGCAGGATAGATCACTTCATTCAGCGCACGAGGAAATCCATAAAAATCATGGATTGTTCGTGGTTGCTTCATGGCGGTGATTTTTGTCCCCCGGGTTTCCCAGTGTGCAGATATACAAATGATTGCATGTGGCGTGGCAACTTCCTGCCCTATTTTGGCAAATGCTTTTGTGAAAACATTTTCCTGAATTGCATTCATGGGTGAACCATGGCCAAAGAAGATTGTGGGCATCATATCAGAATGATCAAGATCTTTGGTCCATCTTTCCAAGCTTTTGAGATTCAATGTATCAAACATGGTAAGTGCTGCAATACTTGCAAGAAATTCAGAGCGCTTCATGGGTAAAGAATCAGAAATTATTTTCCAATGCAAAAATTTGCAAAGACATCATTCAGTAAATCCTCAGTATAGATTGTACCGAGAATCAATCCCACCGTATCCAAAGCCGAGCGTAATTCAATGGCGAGAACATCGGTGGTCATATTCTGCTGAGCCATCAACAAAGCTTGATCAATGGATTTCAAATACTCCTTCAAGAGATGAGCTTGTCTCTCATTCAACAAAAATGGAATATGAGTATCCGTCTGTTTTGCCATATCAGACAAATACTTCATCAATTCCTGCAATCCTTGTGCTTCCCGTGCTGAAATTCTTAATGCATCTTGAAATTCAGTGTGTTGTGTGAGCATATCACACTTATTGTGTACGAGCTTGAGTTTGGCTTCGGGATGTTCAGTATGCACAAGATCAATCAATGATTGTGAATGATCCATTCCGCAAGTAACATCATTGATGACCAAAATGATTGTTGCTCTTTTGATGAGTGACAGAGAATATGCTATTCCCTCAATCTCAATAGCATCGGTAGTGTGTTCATGAATACCTGCTGTATCAATCATTGTGAAATGTATTCCATCAATGATTAAAGATCCTTCAACAAAATCTCTTGTTGTACCCGGAATATCACTTACGATGGACCTTGCATATCCAAGCATTGCATTGAATATGCTTGATTTTCCCGCATTTGGATAACCCAGCAATAATACCTGATGTCCGCTTCTCAATGTATTTGCCGTTTCATAACTTTCAATGAACCTCATGGCGGTCAATGAAAGAGATTGTAGTTCAGAAATGATTCTTTCATGCGGTACAAGTTCTATGTCTTCTTGTGAAAAATCAAAATCAAGAATCATGTATTTGAACAATCGTTCCGTGGCATCACGAAGAGAAATCAACTCCTTGGAAAATGAACCGATGAGTTGCTTGGAGGCACTTTCCAATGCTGCAGGAGATTGCAAATGAATGATATCGTTCACTGCTTCTGCCTGAGTTAGATCAAGCTTACCATTCAAGAAAGCCCTCAAAGTGAATTCACCGGGTTCAGCAAGAACTGCTCCGGATGAAATCAGTAATTCAATAATCCTTTTTGGTACGATATAACCCCCATGACATCCTATTTCAATTGTGTCCTGCCCGGTATAGGAATGAGGTCCTTCATACTTGAATACCGTTATTGTGTCGACAGGAATTTCTTTATCATGAAATACGCAATATGTAATCGTATGTGAGGGTTTGCTTTTGATGGATTCATTGATATGTTTATCAAGAATGTCAAATGCATTCGGTCCTGATATGCGAATCATCGCAATGCCACTTAGTCCGGGTGGTGTGATGAGTGAACAAATCGTGGTATCGGTCTTAAAATGCATGACCTAATCCGATATGATATTGTGCCGTGGAAAACTGCGGTGAGCGATATGACGCCGAGTTTGGATCATAAAGTGGAAATGCCATGTCCAATCTGAAGGGTCCTGCCGGTGTGTCAAAACGAAAACCTATTCCATAACCATATCCCCAATTGGAAGGATTCAAGATTCTACCAATATTCGCAAGATTATATGTGGTCGGGGTGAGACGATTGAATGAATTTCCCCAATCAAAAAACAATACCAAACCGGATCTTGCAATTTTATCAGCCCAGAATTCAGCAAAGCCTTTTGGCTTTGAAAATGTGAATCTCACTTCTACGGAACCTTCCACCAAACTTGCAGAACCAATGATTGCAGAGAGTTCTGTAATTCTACTTGCAAGAGAATCCTCTATGGATGATGAAGCATCCTTCAGACCTCGCGATGGCCATGCACGAACTGAGTTGGCACCACCTGCGAAGAAGTGCTTTTCAAAAGGCGGAGTTGATTTATCATCATCGGTGAATCCCCAATTGACTATATGACCGAATTTTATTTTCGTTGCAAACACAACATTTCTTTTCAAGGAAGAAAATGTATGAAATTGTGAGAAAACCCTAAGAAAATGTGAATATCCTACATCAGGTGAATATTCAATTTGAGGCAAAGTCAAAAAATATCCACTAGATGGAGTGATCACCGAATTTCTTCTATCTCCTGTGAGCGTCATTCCCAATGTGAATGAAGCAGGACTAAAAGGTGAAGCTTTGTAGTAGTCAGTGAGAGAAATATATGGTGCTATTAATCGATAAAGCGGATCATTTGGATCTGTTTCATCCAAAGTGAAATTTACCAATCGTGTAAAGTCAAGTGTTGCATCAAAATTCAAATTTGAAAATAGTGTCCATTCAGGAAATGTATTGAAGTTTGAAATTCGCAATTGCGGTGTAAGTAAACGAAGATTACTCGGAAGATTTCTTAGAGATATTTGTGCTGAATATGTCAGGGGAACTCTTTGATCTGCAATAAAAAATGCAAAAGGCTGATTGAAATTCGTACCGATCGAATATTCAAACTCCAATCCTCTTTGTGTTGAAAACAGGGTATTTGAAATATCCTGTGCTAGTAGTCGAGAGAAAATCGAAAATGAATTTCCCGTTGATGAAACAAGCAAATCAGAATATGAAGCTTCAAGACCCATATTCAAAAAGTTGTCCATTGTCGTTCGATTCAGAAAGACAGAAAACACAACTTCTTCCGGCTTTTTGTATTTGAGGATATAAGAGACATCCGCGAGAGTGTCTTTGTTTGTGATCATTTTCTTCTTGCTTTCGGACACCTCAGAAAAAAATGACAGACCGATCAACTGATTTTTTGATCTGTTCACTGCCTGCGGTGAAAGCCAATCATTGGGTTTGATGAACAGCAATTTTCGCAGAAGGTCATCCTGCAATATGCTTCCACCAAAAGAGGTATGTTCAAATGCAATGTCTTGTATGCGATATCGCTCCGGATTGAGAATGCGAATCACACATGACGCTTCTTTGTCTGCGGTATCAATCAATACCTGTTCAATGCGATATTCAAGAAAAGCATATCCCTGTTCAAGGAGTTTTTGGAATGATCCATTGAGCATTGCA
>JBJTFZ010000154.1:0-30752 GCA_046093685.1 bacterium | reverse complement strand
ATTGAAACACATTGCAATGTTTCAATCAAGAAGGAATTCGATGAATGGCACAATGGTACGGCGGAATTGCCATATCAATCGGTTTTCGACCTTATAGGACTTGAATGGAATGAACAACAGGTGATTTCTTCTCAAGAATGGTATGGTGACTTTCGTCCATTTCATCCCAGAAAATCTCAAGTGTTTTTCGGATGCGTGATTTCCGAAGATCACGGGAAATTATTTGTCAGAGAAGTTGAGAAGCTGTCTCCGGCAGATGCAGCCGGAATCGGCATTGATGATGAAATCATAGCGGTCAATGGGAAAAGAGTCACTTCTCGAACAATGCTGATCAATGCACTGATTGTAAATGGAATGGATAAACCCGCATCACTCATCGCACAGTGCGATGGACTGATGTATGAAACAAAAGTTCATCTCATACCTGCAGTCACATATTCATTGAAAATCAGCGATTCCATAACCCATGAGCAAGAGCGATTGCTTGAATATTGGCTACACGGTTAATCTTTGGCGGAATCCTGTTTTCCGGATTTCATCCACCAGATTCCCGCAGCAAGCAAAACAACTATCAATGCAATGGGAGTGATTGCCCTGCCATATGCCTCCAAGTAAGTGATTATGTCACGCCAATGTTCGCCGAGCATATAACCAGCATAAAGCAATACACCATTCCACAAGAGAGCACTCACCGCGGACAAAGCTATTGCAATTGGCACATTGACATTCGAAGCTCCTGCAACAAAAGAAATCACCGCTCTTGTCCCTGATAAAAATCTATTGGCTATGATGAGTGCCAGACCATATTTTCTGAACCATTCCTCGGCCTTGAGAATGGTTGTTCTTTTCATGAACAGAAATGTGGGGCGATTCGTAAACACATGCCTCATCTTTGCCCCAATGAGAAACATGACATAAAATCCAAGAATGCTTCCTGCCGTTGCCGAACTTAAAACGAAGCTAAAACGCACTATGTCTCCATTGATGAGTGTACCCAAAAACACCAATAAGACATCGCTTGGTGAAGGAGGAAAAATATTCTCAATGAATGTCAAGAGAAATGCGGCCAGCAGAATCCCTTCAATGGGAAGTCCTTGTAAATAACTCACAAGTGATTCAAGCATGAATGATATGTCTCAGTATAGATAGTTATTCAAATTTGCGATAATTGTTGCATTCGGACAATGATAAAGAGAAGTTAGCAATACGAATGATCAATAATTTCAATTCCAAGCATACAATCTATTGACTGTAGTTTTCATGGTTATACTTTTTTAAAAGCACACATCTCAAAACATGCTATATTCCCTTGCATTTTCTCTATTTCTCTTCCTTGCTATTCAGCTATTTTGCGACACCGGAAGAAACTCGAAAGACTTAAAAATTCAGGTTTTCCTCTTATTCTGATAACATATTTCGATTATCGCAGTATTGCATTTCACAATTTGATATTCAGCCATGAATGAAATAGTAGGAGCACTCATCATTATTCTCGCAGGAATTGCCTTGGCGAGGGGCATCGATGTACGCTTTGTTCTTTTCATTGCAGGTATTTCACTTGGTCTGGCATCCGGAGATGTATTTGCCATCTTCAATGAATTTCAAAAATCCATGGGTGAAGGAAAAACAATAGCTCCGATTTGTGCTTCAATGGGTTATGCATTTCTCTTGCGCATGACAGGTTGTGACAAAGCAATGGTGCATTATATCATGTCACCAATACAAAAACTATCTTGGTTTCTTCTGCCGGGAAGTTGTTTTGTGGGGCTCCTTACCAATATTGCCATTCCAAGTCAAACGGCGGCTGCAGCGGCTGTGGGTCCGATTCTCATTCCCATATTGACAGCTGCGGGATTTCATCCACTCATAGCTGCTTCTGCCCTTGTATTGGGATCTTCAGGCGGAGGCGACTTATTTAATCCCGGCGAACCCGAAGTAGTATCTATTCAAGTTGGAACAGGTGCACCACTCCCTGAAGTGATGAATACCTTGGCTCAATATGAACTCATTGCATTCACGATTGCGGTTACGGTGTTCATTTTCATTTCATATCTCCGACCACCAACCAAAGTAATTGAATATGGAGCGCATGAACAAGAGGATGTGCAACATCCAACATTGCTAAAGGCAATCATGCCACCTTTACCAATTCTCACACTGATACTTGTGAGACCCGGCAATCACTTCTTTGATCCAATACTTTCTGTATATCCTCAGGGACTTCCCGTTGCTCATGCAATGGTCTTTTTCGGTTTTTTATTGATTCTCTTCAATACCAAAAGAATTTCTGCATTGACAAATGAATTCTTCAATGGACTTGGGTTTGGATATGCTCAAGTAATATCTCTCATCATTGCTGCAAATTGCTTCATTGCCGGGCTTGAAGGGATTGGATTCATGAAAAGCATCATTGGATTCATTCTACATGCCGGACCATTTGCACATGTCATAGGATCTCTTTCCGTTTGGGCAATGGCAATCATTTCAGGATCAGGGACAGCACCAAGTGTTGCTTTTTCAAATGGTGTATTGCCATCAATGAGCGCAATCGATATCAATAATGCCATCGATCTTGGAGCATTGGGGGCACTTGGTTCAGCATTCGGTCGAACAATGTCTCCCGCAGCGGCAGTCATGATTTTTGCTGCATCATTGATTGGGGTTTCTCCACTGGAAATAGTGAAGCGGACAGCAATTCCACTTATCGTTGGATTGGCAATCACGATATTGGTGTCCATCATCTTCTGATTTCTTTGTAACTTTACAATCATAGAATTGTCATATACACTGTGTCATTTCAGAGTCGCGGATACTCTCATGAAAAGAAGAGACTTTTTTACCCTGAAAACAAAACCTGAAGAACAACTCTTCTCCATTGCGCAAGATCCTCAATTGCAGCATGCCGAAAGAGTCACTGCAGGATTAGAGCCATATACACCATCAGATGCAGAGCCATGGGATTATTCAAGGGCAGCCCATCTTCTGCGCAGAACGATGATTGGCCCCACGGATAAGGAGATTCGCGAAGCGGTGACATTGGGGCTGGACAAAACCCTGAAAAAACTATTCTCACAATATACCATCGACTCAAAAGAAATTGAACCTTGGTGCAATTCCGAACCACAAATAAGGGCAATTCCGGCAAATGTTGATGTACCGGGATTGAAGGACCCTGATTTTCAAACACAAACGCTCATACGCAGAGAACTGATTACTCGTTGGTATGCCAAAACACTCGCTGTTGCTCCCATGAGTATACAAGAAAGAATGGTCATGTTTTGGGCAGGCATTCTCACAACCGAGATTGACGTCATCAACTTTTCTGAATGGATGTTCAATCAGCAAAAGCTATTTAGGAATCACTGTTTAAAAAATTTCAAAACAATGATAAATGACATCACGATTGATCCTGCGATGTTGATTTATCTTGATGGAAGATTGAATCAAAAAACTGCTACCACCACGCAGATCAATGAAAACTATGCCAGGGAACTCATGGAACTCTTCACTTGCGGTCCAACCGATTGGGAAAATACTCCAAATTATACCGAAGACGATGTACGCGAGGCTGCCAGAGCATTAAGTGGTTGGACAATATCCGTTAGTGCAAATCCCAATGCTGCTGCCAGACCATATTATGCCGGACTCAATGGTGTATTCGCAACATTCAGGTGGGATTCCGGCAAAAAGACATTCATGGGTGAAACCGGAAATTGGAAAGCCACGGACATCATCAATATTCTGTTTCAAAAAAGAAGCATTCAGATTTCCAGATTCATTTGCGAAAAACTCTATAAAGCTTTCGTTTATGATATTCCGGACAGAACCATAATAGACCAAATGGCAAGCATATTCAGAAAAGATTGGGAAATAAAACCCGTACTTGACACATTGCTTCGAAGTGCACATTTCTTTGCCACAGAAAATATCGGCGCAATGTATAAAAGCCCTTCAGCATTTCTTATTGGCTCAATTCGATCAATGGGGATTGCGAATGTCCCAGATTTCAGGATGAATGTATCATCGGCGACGAACAGAGATTTGTCCAACAGACTTTCAAGTTTGGGAGAAACAATGTACAATCCACCGAATGTGAAAGGTTGGCCCGGCGGTAGAACATGGGTGAGCACATCCACGGTATCGCTCAGACAAAAATTCATGCTCGATGTGATAGATGGCAAAATCATGATTCGAGACAATGGAAAATTGACCCAGTTTTATGTATTTGATTCCATGGCTTTTGCACGATCATTTCCAAATCCGAATGATCCCGAAGAGTTGTGCATGAACATCATACTTTTGATGTTAAATCGCAAACCAACCGAAGCCGAGTATACCTCATACTTGGAAGCCTTGCTCAATGGAGCAAAAACATATGAATGGAACATTGATGATCCAACATTCAAAGCTGTGGATAGAATCAAGAATCTCTTACGCTTGTTAATTGTTCAACCCATGCATCAATTGCATTGATTTTAGCGGGTAAGTCATGAAACGCAGAACTTTTATCCAACAGCTTGCGGCCACGGGAATGATCCTTCCCGTTTCTCTTGGATTTCCACGCTTGCGTGCTTTTGCTCAAGCACCTCCGGGGTCGGAATTCATGAAACTTGCAAGTGTCGACAATGATGTGATAACGGTGATCATTCGATTGGCAGGCGGAAATGATGGCTTGAACACTGTTGTTCCGTATACCAATGCAGAATATTATAAGCTACGAACCGATGGATCTCTCTTCATAAAGGACACGGAGGTTCTGAAACTTTCCGGCAATTCCTCAATGGGTTTGCATCCCTCTCTTGCAGGATTGAAAACTCTATATGAAGAACAGAAAGTATCCATCATTCAAAATGTTGGCTATCCGAATCAGAATTTCTCCCATTTTCGTTCAACGGACATTTGGCTCTCCGGAACAGATGCAGATGTTTTCGACACAAGCGGTTGGTATGCGAAATTCTTGGAAGAATTATATCCTGATTATCCGGGTGTATTGCCCACCGATCCCTTCGCAATTGAACTGGGCACCTTCTTGAGTTCAACGCTCATCGGGAAAAAGAACAATATGGGAATAGCAATTTCCAATGTGGATTATATTCCCGATCAACCGGATGATATGCCCGAACCAACAACACATGTCGGTATTGAGGAGGCATATGTTCGGGAAATCATCAAGCAAACAAATATCTTCACATCAAGAATCATCGAATCGGCCTCAAAACAGACCAAGAATATGGTGACTTATCCTGCGAACAATCAACTTGCTACGGGCTTGGCCGGAATTGCTCGCATCATGGCAGGTGGTTTGAAGACGCAAATGTATATCGTGAATGTCGGAGGTTATGACACCCATTCAAATCAATTGACACAACATGCGAATCTTCATAAACAATTTGCGGACGCCGTTCTTGCATTTCAAAGGGACTTGGAAGCATTTGGCTTGGATAAACGAGTGTGCATGATGACAATCAGCGAATTTGGACGAAGAGCCATTTCCAATGGGTCAGGAACCGATCATGGTTCAGCAGCCCCTCTATTCGTTATAGGTTCAGGAGTGAATGGTGGGTTTATCGGTGCCGATCCCAATCTCAATTCACTTCAAGGACCCGGAAACATCCCGATGGTCCATGATTTCAGGCAAATCTATGCATCGCTTCTTGGGCAATGGTATGGAGCAGGAGAAGAATTGTATGTGCCTTCTGCATTGCCTCGTTCATTTGCACAATTGCCGATTTTCAAAAAGTTATCCACATCTATTTCCGAGCAAAACACTTCAAATCTCCAACTAGGCATGCATTTCCCCAATCCTGCAAATGAATACACTGTGATACCGGTTGGCGGAATCTACTCAGGAATGCATGGCAATTTGAAGATTTTTACACCCGAAGGTCGCTTTATCTCTGAGTATAACATCCTTCCCGGAACCGAATCCATTGAAATTGACACTCGTTCATTGCCATCCGGAATGTATCTCTATTCCTTGCAATGTGGGAACAAAGAATTGACTCAGACGATGATCGTTCGGCACTAAAGCGGAAATCATTGGTAACATTCAAAGCCGACTCCACCGAGCCGGCTTTTTTGTTGAACTTATGATGCGTATTTTTGTGTTCTATTACTATCACAACAGTACTCAACAATCATCATATCCCCATGAATCAATCTTTGCTTCATATCGACAGATTCGAGGATCGCCATATTGCTCCTCGACAGGCAGACATTCACCACATGCTCCAAACAATCGGTGTGGGCAGCATCGATGAGTTGATTGACAACACAATTCCCGCTTCCATCAGACTGGAAAAGGAATTGAATCTTCCTTCGCCCTTGACCGAACAGCAAGTGCTCTCCAAACTCAAGGAGATTGCATCCACAAATATTCGCAAACGCTCCTATATCGGAAGCGGTTACTATGGCACCATCACACCCACAGTGATTCTTCGCAATATTCTCGAAAATCCCGGTTGGTATACTCAATACACTCCATATCAAGCTGAGATTGCCCAAGGCAGATTGGAGTCATTGTTGAATTTTCAGACAATGGTCATTGATCTAACCGGAATGGAGATTGCTAATGCTTCTCTGCTTGACGAAGCAACAGCCGCTGCAGAATCCATGCACTTGATGCATGCCGCAAAAACAAAAAAAGCAATTGAATCGCAAGCGAATACGCTCTTTGTTTCACAAAACTGTTTTGCACAAACCATCGAATTACTCCAAACAAGAGCAGAGCCATTGGGCATTGATGTCGTCATAGGAGACATCAATGAAATTCCTGAAGATGGCTCAGTATTCGGAGTGATACTTCAATATCCTGCAGCAGATGGATCAATCCGAGACTTGTCGAATATTTGTGCCAAGGCTCATGAACATGGAGCATTGATTGCTTGTGCCACTGACTTACTTTCGCTCACACTCCTTACGCCTCCAGGTGAATTCGGAGCAGACATCGTTTTTGGCTCTGCGCAAAGATTAGGAGTGCCTATGGGATATGGCGGACCTCATGCTGCTTTCTTTGCAACCAAAGAAGAATATAAGCGCCAAATTCCTGGACGGATCATTGGAGTCTCCATAGATGCTCAAGGCAGTGTGGCTTTGCGCATGGCATTGCAAACTCGCGAGCAACATATCAAGCGCGATAAAGCCACAAGCAATATTTGCACTGCTCAGGCATTACTTGCAAATATCTCCGCGATGTATGCTGTGTATCATGGTCCTGAAGGTCTCAAGGCAATTGCAAAGAGAGTTCATGCGATGACTGTTCTTCTCGCTGAGGCACTTGTTTCAATGGGATATTCATTGCATTCCAAAGAATATTTTGATACACTCACGGTTTCAATGAGTGCTGAAGAGCTACAGAGATTCATGGACGCATGCTCTGATGTGAATGTAAAAATCATGTCGGGAGCAATTGGAATTTCTTGTGATGAAACAACCACCATTGAAGATATTCAACAACTGATTGGCATCGCCGCAAAAGCAAAACAATGCCCCTCTCCATCGATTGATGCATGGACTTCCGGGCCACTTGAATCAATTCCTCAATCACTCAAAAGAACATCTTCATATCTTACTCACCCCGTTTTCAATAAATACCACTCTGAGCATGATTTGCTCAGGTATATGAAATCACTTGAGAACAAAGATCTCTCCATGGTTCATTCGATGATTCCACTTGGATCATGCACGATGAAATTGAATGCGACTACTGAGATGATTCCCGTTACATGGCCTGAATTTGGTGACATGCACCCATTCGCTCCTGTTGAACAAGCACAAGGATATGCGGAAATATTTGCAACACTTGAGCAATGGCTCTGCGAAATCACCGGTTTTGATGCAATGTCATTGCAACCGAATGCCGGAGCACAGGGTGAATATGCAGGGCTCATGGTTATTCGCGCATATCATAAAAGTCGCGGGGATCATCATCGGAATATTGCACTTATACCATCATCAGCGCATGGAACAAATCCCGCGAGTGCCGTCATGGCCGGTATGAAAGTAATCGTTGTCAAATGCGATGAGAATGGCAATATCGATCTATCGGATCTGAAAGAGAAAGCAATGTTGCACAAAGACAATCTTGCGGCATTGATGGTGACATATCCTTCCACACACGGTGTTTTTGAAGAAGCAATCAAAGAAATTTGCGATCTCATTCATGAATATGGCGGACAAGTCTACATGGATGGAGCAAACATGAATGCACAAGTTGGATTAACCTCGCCTAACAATATCGGTGCTGATGTTTGCCACTTAAACTTGCACAAAACATTCTGCATTCCGCATGGCGGTGGCGGACCCGGCATGGGGCCAATCGGTGTGAAGGCACATCTTGCACCATTTCTTCCAGGACATTCCGTAATTCCAATCGGAGGAGAACATGCAATCACAGCCGTATCAGCGGCACCTTGGGGCAGTGCATCAATTTTGTTGATTTCTTGGGCATATATTGCCATGATGGGCGGGCGTGGATTGACACAAGCAACGAAGATTGCAATCCTCAATGCAAACTATATCAAAGCTCGTCTGGACTCTCATTATCAAACACTCTATGTTGGTTCAAAGGGAAATGTTGCGCATGAAATGATCATTGACATGCGACAATTCAAAAACAGCGCGAACATAGAAGTTGAAGATATTGCAAAACGCTTGATGGATTATGGATTTCATGCACCCACGGTATCATTCCCTGTTCCCGGCACAATGATGATTGAACCCACAGAGAGCGAACCACTTGCCGAACTTGATAGATTCTGCGATGCGATGATTGCCATTCGTAAAGAAATTGCTGACATCGAGCAGGGCATCATGCCAAAAGAAAACAATCTTCTGAAAAATGCACCGCATACCGCGCATGTCATTATGCAAGATGAATGGGACAAACCATATTCCCGTTTGCAAGCAGCATATCCACTTCCATTCGTACGCGAGAAAAAATTCTGGCCGAGCATTGGAAGAGTGAACAATACACATGGTGACAGAACACTCATTTGCTCATGTCCACCAATGGAAGCTTATGAACAAGCCAATGCTTGATAATTTTCATGCATCAGGAGGCATGTATTCATGGGATTGAAAGGCAGACTCATACTCATCACCGGCTTCGCAATAACCATCATCTTTGCAGGAACAAAAGCATTGATTTCATCATTGGCCGGAGAATTACCCTCTGTGCAAAGTATTGCACTCGTCATCCTTTCAGGCATTCACTTTTTTTTGCTTGATGTCAGAAAATATCACAATGTCCGATTCAGTTATGGCTTTTTGCTTTCAGCACCCGCCGGACTAGCATTGATATTTTTCCCATACAATACACTTGATCTTGAACATCTGATGTTGCTTGCATTCAATATCGGCCTTCTTCATGTCGGGATACTGATCATGTTTTCCAAACATGTCACAGAATACCTTAAAGGGTCCAATGGCACGGAGAGCATTCAGCAATGAAAGCAGTTGTTTTTACGGCAAAAGATGCGCCCATCATCACTGAAGACATTCCGGCTCCACAGCCGTCTGCCCATGATGTACTCATATCAGTACAGGCAAGTTCGCTCAATCATCGGGACTTATGGATTAGCAAAGGACAGTATGCGAAAATCAGTTATCCTGTGATTCCCGGATCGGATGGTGCAGGTATCGTCATATCTTCAGGCACAAAGCATACTCCCGTCGGCAGCAGAGTTCTTATAAATCCAAATATTGATTGGGGAGTAATTCCGGCAATTCAATCGCCTTCATATTCAATACTTGGGATGCCTTCACAAGGCACAATGGCAGAAATGATTTCGGTTCCTGCTCACAGAGTCCATCGCATTCCGGATCATCTTTCTTTTGAACAAGCTGCGGCTTTGCCACTTGCAGGTTTGACTGCCTATCGCGCTGTTTTTACCAAAGGACTTATTCAATCAGGCCAGACAGTTCTCATCACCGGAATCGGTGGAGGCGTCGCATTGATGGCTATGCAATTTGCACTCGCCTCCGGGGCGAAGGTGTATTGCACTTCAGGACAACAAAGCAAAATCGACAAAGCAATTGCACTTGGTGCATCGGGTGGTGCATTATACACGGATGAAGGATGGGTCAAGTCCTTACAAATTCAGCATCCCGATGGATTTGATTGCATCATCGATTCAGCCGGTGGCCCACAATGGAATCAATTGACCGGACTCTTAAAAACAGGTGGCAGACTTGTATTTTACGGCGCAACACTTGGTAATGTTCCGGAACTTTCCTTGCAAAGACTATTCTGGAAACAAATAACGATTTGTGGAAGCACAATGGGCAGTGATGCAGAATTTGAAATGATGCTTCATTTTTGTGCATATCATGGAATTATACCAATCATCGATAGCATATATTCAATTGATGATGCTTCCAATGCATTTTCCCACATGGAAAAAGGCGGACAATTTGGAAAAATAGTTTTGCATCATGAGCAGAAAGCGTCATGATGGATGAAACTCTTCGTACAATGCCCATAGGCTCAATAGCCATTTTGACTTCTCTGGAAGGGAATCCTGATTTCATTCGCAGGCTCAATGAATTGGGATTTTTACCCGGCACCAAATTCACATTGTTGCGTAGAGCGCCTTTCGGGGGTCCGGTGGAGATTTCGTATGGACAAACCCGAATAGCTTTTCGACCTGATTCATCAGTTCAGATTCATATCCACCTTTTTTCTTAAATGTCCCAAGATTCACATAAACATGTAGCATTCGTTGGAACCCCGAATTCCGGCAAGACCACTCTATTCAATGTCCTGACAGGCATGAGAAAAAAGGTAGGAAATTTTCCGGGGATCACCATTGAACCATCCCTAGGGATTATCAAAAAAGATTCCTCCAATCATTCAATCATCGATCTTCCCGGATGCTATAGTTTGATTCCTACTTCACTTGATGAGGAACTTACACTCCAAGTACTGAAGAATGAGCATGCTTTGATTGCTTCTCCAAGAGGAATCGTGTTTGTGATGGATGCAACAAACTTGGATAAGAGTTTATATCTCTATTCAGAAGTTGCAGAACTTGGCATCGACATGATCATCGCGCTCACGATGGTTGATGGAGTCAAAGCGAGATCCGGAGTGATTGATGACATTGCACTTGAACGATTGACAGGCTTGACGGTAATTCCAATCGTAGGGCATAAAGGAATTGGGGTGGAAACATTGAGAGAAACAATTTCAGATGATAAATCATGGAAAACTCCGATTGCACCTCCGACATTTGAAGAAATTCGTGACCGAATTCATTGGGTGAAAAATATCTCAAACTCCATCATCAACATGAAGGAATTTGATCGGGTTACTCAAAAATTAGATGCGGTGCTTTTACATCCGATAGGTGGAATACTTTCATTCCTGTGCATCATGGCCTTGTTTTTTCAATCGATCTTTTCATGGGCCGTTCCTTTCATGGACATGATCGAATATGGATTTTCCTCCTTGGAGCACTTTGTATTGCAGTCCATGCCTCAGGGTATTTTGAGTGATTTGATTGCACGAGGTCTCATTGCGGGAGTGGGCTCAGTCATAGTATTTCTTCCTCAGATCATCATTCTGAATGTGTTTGTGGTCATTCTTGAAGACTGCGGTTATCTAGCCAGAGCAGCATTTTTGATTGATCGCCTCATGGGTGTATTCGGATTGCAAGGAAGATCATTCATACCATTGCTTGGATCGTATGCTTGTGCAATTCCGGGCATCATTTCGGCGCGCATCATTCCTTCTCATCGGGACCGCATGACCACTATGCTCATTGCTCCACTGATGACATGTTCTGCAAGACTTCCTGTATACACGCTCATCATCAGTGCTTTCATTCCTCCAATGATAGTGGGTGGGATTTTTTCACTGCAGGCAGTGATTCTGGCCGGTCTCTATGCACTTGGAGGAATTACAGGACTCATAGTTGCATTCATCATGAAAAAATCTCTGTTCAAAGGAGATGTCATTCCATTTTTGATTGAGTTTCCTCCCTATCGCATGCCCTCTTTGAAAAGCATGGCTGTTTCGGTATCGGAAAGAGCAATTGATTTTCTTAAATCTGCAGGGACGGTGATTGTCACATTGTCTCTAATCCTGTGGTGTCTCTCCGCTTTCCCAAGAATGGAAATCAATCCACTTATCACACCAATTGAACAACAGCAAATGCAGTTGGAACAATCTTATGCAGGAATGATAGGAAAATCCATCGCACCAGTTTTCGAACCTTTGGGTTTCGATTGGAAATTGACTGTGGGGGTACTTGGAAGTTTTGCTGCCAGAGAAGTGTTTGTGACCGTCATGGGGCAATTGTATGGAACGGACACTACGGATTCTGATACCACATTAAGATCTACATTACAACAAACAATTCCCTTTGCATCTGCCTTGTCGGTCCTTGCATTTTATGTGTATGCCCTTCAATGCATTTCAACCATGAGTATTCTTAAGCGAGAAACAGGCTCATGGAAATGGCCTGCATTCGCATTTGCATATATGTTTGCCTTGGCATATGTATGCGCATTTATCGTTTACAGCCTGGCAGCTTGAATCAACTTGGAATCACGCTGATCATTACAGGGGTATTGTTCTTTACAATCGTAGAAAACAACTCAACCAGCTGTTCCTTATCGACTGAACGATATCTGTCCAATATCGTAAAAGCACGCTCCGGATCATCCCAAAACAGTGTTTGATTGCACACCATGTCCGCAAGACCGGCATTGGTTTGCATGTGATATGCAAGTCCTGTTGCAGCAGCATTGACTGCTTTTTCCAATTCATGATCGCTGAATGGCATTGACATCATTCCCTGAATCTCCGCATCCACGGCTTCAATCAATTGTTCATGGGAAATCCCTGGTTGGGCGGCTGTTGCAGAAAATGTGAGAAGCGAAGCATGTTCTCTTTGATCGGCATAACAAAACACGCTTGAAGCAATCTGCTTATCTCGCACTAGTTTTGAATATAACCTCGAACTCTTTCCATCCCCGAATGCCGAAGCCAAGACCTCTGCTTGAGTCGATGTGTCAGACATGAATCCATCGAAGTGATAGCTCATAAATACAGCCGGCAAAGGCACGGAATCATGCAAGACTTTGCAACCTGTCCTTTTCATTGAAGATACAAATGAATTTCTTTGAATGATTCCATCTTTTTTGGGGATCATCCCAAAATACTTCTCAACAGATGCAATCACGGTTTGCACATCCACATGTCCGGCAATCACCAAGCATGCATTATCAGGACGATAATATCTTTCAAAAAAAGATGCAACTTCATTCAATGTTGCTGATTCAATGTGAGATCGATTGCCAAGCACTTCCCATTGATAGGAACAATCATCAGAAAAAGCATGTGTTCCTTGTTCGATTCTCCATGTTCCATAGGGCTGATTTTCCACTGATTGTTTAATCTCTTCACTCACCACTTTTTGCTGTGTTTCAAGTCCGACTTGTCCAACACCAAATTGCAACATGCGGTCAGACTCCAGCCACAATACCAAATCTAGCTGATGCGCCGGAACAGTGGTATGATAAATGGTTTGATCATAAGATGTATAGGCATTGAAGGTTCCTCCTGCCTTTGAGCATAGTGCATCAAATTCACCACGCTTCACATTCTTGGATCCATCAAACATCAAGTGTTCAAAAAAATGTGCAAAACCCTTATGAGAAAAACTATCATCCTTCGACCCCACCTTATAACCAACAGTGACATTCACAAGTGGAGCTTTTGCATTCGGAAGAATGATTACTCGAAGTCCATTCGATAATACATGATCAATGATATGTGGGACTGTACTCATTGCATATCCATAAAAAAAACCCGACATACAATTGTCGGGTTAATGTAAAAGTCTCAAAAAGAAATTTTTGTCATTTGTCATTAAAGCCAATGCCATATCCAAGAAGAGAAGCACAAACAGCAAGATGTACAATCAATATAGTTTTTTGCCAAATCGGTCTTGCTTTCCAAGGAACGGTTTGATCGAAAGGGTCGAATGCCAAAGCAATGCCAAAGGAGGCACCGGATTGAACATAATCCCTAACTACAAATGATTGATATAAACCAAGTAACAGAAAACCCAGATATAGATATTTTGAGAATTGACTCATATATTCAATCAAGAGATTTTTGCACGCCCGATAGGACTCGAACCTATTACCCACAGCTTAGAAGGCTGTTGCTCTATCCAGATGAGCTACGGGCGCATGCCGTAAACGAATTACAAAAATAAGGGCAAACAGACTACCCTGCAAAGAAAATGTTGGGAGAGTCTCTTAAATGGGCTATTTTTGTTGCGGGTCAAGCCCCTGCGGTCATGACAGATCGAACCCCGCCAGGTCCGGAAGGAAGCAACGGTACATTTGCTCTGACAGGTTGGTAAGCTTGACCTATTTTTATTTTGGAGAATCATCCATGCATGAAATCTCAAATGCAGAATATGAACAGTGGATCAATGAAGCCTGTTCGTATATTAGAGGGTTTCTCATAGAACAACCGACGATTGCCATCATTTTGGGGACAGGTCTTGGCAAAGTGGCTGAACTCATTCAACCCATCAAAGAACTTCCCTACTCGGAAATCCCCCATTTCCCCTTGTCAACCGTGGAATCTCATTCCGGAAAACTTTTATATGGAACATTAGGCGGAAAGACGGTTCTCGCCATGAAGGGACGCTTTCATTTTTATGAAGGCTATGGAATGCGGGAGATCACATTCCCAATCCGAGTATTCAAATCACTTGGCATTGAAATGTTATTTGTATCGAATGCATGTGGAGCTTTGAATCCGGCCTATAAGGCAAGTGATATCATGATTATTGATGATCATATCAATTTGCTTGGAAACAATCCATTGATCGGGCAAAACTTACCTTCATTTGGGCCGAGATTTCCGGACATGAGCAGACCCTATGACTCGGAATTGATAGACCTCACATCCAAAAAAGCCGCCGATTTAGATATTCCTATTCACAAAGGAGTATATGTTGCTGTAAGCGGTCCCAACCTTGAAACTAGAGCTGAATATCGATTTCTTCGTATCATAGGAGGAGATGTTGTTGGCATGAGCACTGTTCCGGAAGTGATCGTTGCAAGGCACATGAATATGCGCATTGCAGGCTTTTCCATCATCACGGATGAAGGATATCACGAAAATCTTGGAGTGGTTTCATTGGAAGACGTGATCAAAGCGGCAGAAAAGGCAGAACCCGCATTGGCAGAACTCATTGAATCAGTGATTTCGGCACTATAATCATTCTTCGTTCATGCCTAAAGCTTGCATCACTTTTTTGGCTTGGGCTTGACCGATGCATGCTATGATTGCCTCTTTGCTTGCCTCCTTCACATGCTTCACTGACCCAAATTCCTTCAATAATTTTTGCGCTGTTTTTTCTCCTACTCCCTCAATCTCGGTAAGCTCAGTGGAGAATGTTCTTTTATCCCGCAATGTTCGATGATAGGTGATCGCAAAACGATGCGCTTCATCACGAATTGCCTGCAATAGACGCAAACCAGTTGAAGTGCGCGGCAAGAGCATGGTGTCTGACTGTCCGGGCAAAACAATTTCTTCCAAACGCTTGGCCAATCCGATGACAGGAATTGATTTCATGTGTTCAAGTCCGGAAATCACCTCCATTGCAGCCGACAATTGTCCTTTGCCTCCATCAATCACAATCAAATCAGGTAGAGTCATCAAGTCTTCAGGGACTTTGTCATAACGCCTCCTTATTACTTCTTTCATGGCAGCGAAATCATCATTGCCTTGAAATGACCCCAATTTGTATTTTCTATAATCACTTTTTTTGGGCTTGCCATCCAAAAACACCACCATTGATGACACATAATCCGTTCCTTGAATATGTGAATTGTCGAAGCACTCAATCCGTCTTGGTGCTTTCTCCAAGCGTAAATCTTGTTGAAGAATTGCCACCCCTCTGGGCAATGCCTGATCTCTGGATGCCCTTTGCAAATGCAATTCCCGCACAAGAAATGCTGCATTTGTCTCTGCCATGGAAATCACTTTTTTCTTGTCTCCGATTTTTGGAATGGCGATGTCCACGGAAGACCCTTTTCTCTCTTTCAGCCACGACAAATCATAGTCATCATCTTCGATTTCAAAAGGGAGAAGAATTTCCTCCGGATATGAATCCGTTTCAAGATAATAGCGCTCGAGTGCCACTCTGAGCAATTCTTTTTCTTCCCTTCCACTTGCCTGAGCAATCAGATAATGTCTTTTCCCAACCATTTTCCCATCGCGAATATTCAATATCACGATACATGCATCATCATCGATGATGGAGATGGCAAAGATGTCTCTATCTATCAAATCACTCGATACGACTTTCTGTTTCGAAACATATTCACGAAGATGATGAAGTCTATTGCGAATCGCCGCAGCCTCTTCAAATCGCATTTCTTCGGCTAGTTGATTCATCCTTTCTTCCATCATGCGTTCAACATCCCGAGTTTTGCCATTGAGAATGTGCATCGCATGTTTGATGTGCACTGCATATTCTTCTTTTGACTCATATCCTACGCAGGGTCCATTACATTTTTTGATATGATAATCAAGACAAACTTTATACTTCCCAGAAGAAATGGAATGATGAGTCAATGGTAAATCGCAGCTGCGCAAAGGGAATATCGAACGCAATGTTCGCAAGAGATGATACAAATATTTTCCATCCGTGTATGGACCGAAATATGTACTTCCATCACGAATGATTGTGCGTGTTGAGAATATTCTTGGAAACTCCTCATTCGTGATTCGAATGGAAGGATAGGTTTTATCATCTTTCAGGAGAATATTGTATTTCGGGCGATGCTGTTTTATCAAATTATTTTCCAGAAGCAGAGCTTCTGTTTCTGTGTCTGTCACTATGATTTCGACATCATGAATATATCGTATGAGTGCCTTGGTTTTGGCATCCATTGGTCTGTCTTGAAAATAGGAACGAACTCGATTTCGAAGATTTTTGGCCTTACCGACATAAATGATCGTATTTGAGTCATTTTTATAGATGTAGATCCCCGGTTTCGTAGGCAATCCTGCCACTTTCTTCAAAAGAATGGCATGTGAATCTTCATGATTCTGTGGTGGATTCACTTCATTGCTCATAAAATTCATGAGGGTGGAAAAACAATCCTATGTCAAATACGGGCATAGTCGTAATTTTGAGCGGATATAGAGGCAATACATCCTCTTGCAAGCATGCAATGTTAAGAAAGTTTTTTCACACCTCGAAGCAACCATGTCACGAACACAGCTTGATCTCAATCAATCAGTCCATTCCGAACTTGAAGTAACTGTTGAAACAGCAAAAGAAGTTGGTTTGACCCCCGATGAATTTTCATTGATTTGTCAAAAATTGGGTCGAACACCTTCATATACTGAATTGGGTGTGTATTCCGTGATGTGGAGTGAACATTGTTCATACAAAAATTCCATTCTTCAATTGAAGACCTTACCCCGTTCCGGCGGACGAATGCTTGTTGAAGCAGGTGAGGAAAATGCAGGATTGATTGACATCGGACATGGCTATGCAATTGCATTCAAGATTGAAAGTCACAATCATCCTTCTGCGGTTGAACCATTTCAAGGTGCAGCAACAGGTGTTGGTGGGATTTTGAGAGATATTTTCACGATGGGAGCCCGTCCAATAGCTGCACTGAATTCACTTCGTTTTGGAGAGTTGGATTCACAACGCACAAAGTATTTGGTGAAAGGCGTTGTTCATGGAATAGGACATTATGGGAATTGTTTCGGCGTACCCACAGTCGGCGGTGAAGTATATTTCGATCATTGTTATACCGACAATCCTCTTGTGAATGCAATGGCAGTCGGCATTGTGAAAGTTGGCGAAACTTGCTCAGCAATTTCCGAAGGAAAAGGAAACAGCGTAATGCTGATGGGAAGTTCAACCGGCAGGGATGGCATCCATGGTGCATCACTGCTTGCTTCCAGAGAATTTGACGAAAAAACAGAAGACATGCGTCCAACGGTGCAAGTTGGAGATCCTTTTGCTGAAAAATTATTGCTCGAGGCAACTCTTGAATTGATCAAGAGCGGTTGTGTGGTCGGCATGCAGGACATGGGCGCTGCCGGCATTTCATGTTCCACCGCGGAAATGAGTGCTAAAGGCAAAGCAGGCATGGTGATTGATTTGGATCTGGTTCCATTGCGCGAACAAGACATGAGCGCTTATGAAATCATGCTCTCCGAATCGCAAGAACGCATGCTCGTGATTGTCGAACAAGGTAAAGAACATATTGCAGAGGCGATCTGTAATAAGTGGGATGTTCCGATTTCTCGCATTGGTGAAGTGATCGAAGAAGAAAAAATTCATGTTTTCAGGCATGGAAAAAAAGTTGCTGAATTGCCTGCACAAACACTTGTGCTTGGTGGTGATGCTCCTGTGTATGTTCGTGAGAAAAAAGAACCCGGGTATTTGTCAAAGGCAAATATTCTCCCTGAGATTTCCATAGATCACAAAGAGCATGGATCAATCATCTTGGAATTGCTTACCCAGCCCACAATCACCAATAAGCGCTGGATTTTTGAACAATATGATTCTCAGGTACGAACCAATACAGTTACCATCAAAGGTGATGCACCAATTTTGAGAATCAAAGAAATCGATGGATTCGGCATCGCTGTGAGCACGGATTGCAATAGTCGTTATGTGTATTTGGACCCCTATAAAGGCGGAATGATGACCGTTGCGGAAGCCGCTAGAAATGTTGCATGCGTTGGTGCCGAACCGGTTGCAATAACCAATTGCTTGAATTTTGGCAATCCATATGACCCGGAGGTCTATTGGCAGTTTTCTGAAGCAATTCGTGGAATGGGCGATGCTTGCCGGGCATTCAATACACCCGTAACGGGGGGCAATGTTAGCTTCCACAATGAATCTCAGAAACATGCCATTTTCCCCACTCCAACAATCGGAATGCTTGGCTTGATTCCAAACCTACATCAAACAATTGGTGCGGGATTCACCAAAGCAGATACTCTCATTGCTTTGCTTGGCTGGCAGGAAGGAGGTCTTGAGGGATCGGAATTGCTAAAAATGAAAACAGGCAAAATTGCAGGAAAAGCTCCTGCATTTTCTTTGGACAGAGAAGTGGCTTTGCAAAAGGCAATCATCGAATTGATACGAAGCGGGAGTGTGTCAAGCGCTCATGATTGTGCAGAGGGCGGTCTTGCAATTGCGATTGCGGAGTCTGCTTTGGCACATGGAATTGGTGCTCAAATGGATTTCCCATTTGAAGAACAAGCAGAGAATTTGTTCGGTGAAGCGCAAAACAGAATCGTCATTTCAATCCAACCCGAACATCTTGAATCTGCATCCCTCATTGCTGCTTCACATGGAGTTCCATTGCAAATCATAGGGAAAACAGGTGGCGATGAGATCACAGGAAAAACATTCTCAGTATCATTGAAAGATGCACAATCGGCATACATGAATACGCTTGCCGAGATTTTGTCATAAATCAATCTTCGGGAGTGATGATCATTGCGCCTGCTCTTCCTGCCGTGGCGGAGATTACTTCCTGCATGAATGCCTCGCATTGCGATTCCGGAATTCGAGCAATGAATTCGACGGCATCACGATATTCGGAATCTGAATTGATTGCATAAGCATCTATCAGTCTTCGGATGATGGCCACATCTTCATAGATGCACATAACCCTGATATCCTTTGCAGAATAGACCGGAATTCTGATACAGGTTTCAAGCACGGCACTCGTTGCATCGGAATATGCTCTTGCAAGTCCGCCAATTCCGAGTTTGGTTCCACCATAGTACCGAGTGACGACCAATAAAATATCAGAAACTTCATACTTGTTCAGCACAAACAATATCGGTTTTCCGGCAGAACCGGACGGTTCACCATCATCGGAAGTACGAAACTCAAAGCCTGATTTCCCGATACGATATGCAAAGCAATTGTGAGTGGCATCCCAAAATTCCGAGCGCAAAGATTCAAGTTCCTTCAATGCCTGCTCTTTTGTTGTGACAGGAATTGCGGTTGCAATGAACTCAGACCCACGAACTTTCATAGATGATCTTTCGCGTTGCTGAATCGTATAATAATAATCGTTTGAATCAGGATTCATTTTACCTTGGTAGAGATGCAATGAAAATAGGTATTGTTTGTTATCCGACCTATGGCGGAAGTGGCGTGGTGGCCACCGAACTTGGCATTGAGCTTGCAAAAAGAGGACATGAAGTTCATTTCATCACATATGCTCAACCGATGAGATTGGACCGCTTTCAAGACAATATCTTCTATCACGAAGTTGAACAACCACATTATCCTCTCTTTGAATTTCCACTCTACTCACTTGCTCTCGCAGGAAAAATCATTGATGTCATCAAATATGAACAGCTCGACATTCTACATGTACATTATGCAATTCCACATGCGATAAGCGGCTTCCTCGCAAAAGAAATTCTCAAAGAAGAAAAGCATGTGGCTCTTGTAACAACATTGCATGGAACCGATATCACATTGATTGGTTTGGAGCCGACATTTCTGCCACTTGTGAAATTTTCGCTCGATCAATCGGATGCCGTCACTGCTGTTTCAAAGTTTCTTGCCGACAAAACAATTACCGGCTTCAAGACAATTCATGAACCGATCGTGATTCCAAATTTTGTGGACACCAAAGTATATCACCGAATGGAATCTACAAAGATACGGTGTCAGATCGCACCGAATAACGAGAAAATTTTGATGCATGTATCCAATTTTCGTCCCGTGAAGAGAGTTGTGGATACCATACACATCACACATGAAGTATTGAAATCAATGCCCGTTAAACTTGTCTTGGTGGGTGATGGTCCCGACAGAGCAGAAGCAGAGCGCATTTCAAGAGAACTCGGCATACATGAACATGTACGTTTTCTTGGAAAACAAAATGCTTTGCCCGAAATTTTGTCAATCGCAGATATTTTTTTGATGCCAAGTCAATCAGAAAGTTTTGGATTGGCAGCTTTGGAAGCAATGGCCTGCGGCGTACCGGTGATCGGAACAAATCTCGGAGGGATCCCGGAAGTGATCACACACAGCGAAAATGGATTCATAGCCGAATTGGGAGATATCAAACGAATGGCCAAATATGTGCTTGAGTTATTGAACAATCCCAAAAAATGGACTGAGTTTAGCAAGAAAGCTCGTCGAAGAGCGGTTGAAGAGTTCGACATTTCTCTCATCGTCCCAAAATATGAAGCTTTGTATCAATCATTGATCAAACCCTGATGTGCGGCAGATATACATTGTTCGGTAATTGGAAATCATCGCTTCCCAAGGGAACGATACAAGATGAGCTTGAGGAATTTCAAGATATCATTGATAATTACAATGTCACTCCTTTGCAATACATGCCCGTCTTGACGGGAGAACATCATCAGATACATGCCAAGGCAATGCGATGGGGCTTCGTGCCATCATGGTCAAAAGAAGAATCACCACAAGGCATGATCAATGCTCGATCTGAGACAGTTCTTGAAAAGCCAAGTTTTCGAAATGCATTCAAGCAAAGGCGATGCATTATTCCAATGAACGGGTTTTATGAATGGGCTTCATCAGGATCAGGAAAAAAACAACCTGTATATTGTTCCGATTCACAGCATGATCTCATGTTTGCCGCAGGCATTTGGGAACATTGGCAATCCCCTGATGCCAAACAATCTTTCGATGCATTTGCAATCATCACAGTACCTGCCAATACCAAGATGAAGCAATTTCATGAGAGAATGCCCGCTTGTATTGCTCCGGACAATATAGAACCTTGGCTCTTTGATGCCGAACATGCATCAGAGTTTCTTAAACCCTTGCCAAATGAGAATTGCAGCACCATTTTTGTTGGTACAGGGGTGAATAATGCTCGATCAAACTCTCCTGAACTCATCCGTGAATGCAAACCTATAATCAGTTCAGGACAACTTATTCCCACAAAACCCCCGTCCGGAGGCGAAAATCGGAGGAATTCAGGGGATAAACATGAGCAGGGATCACTTTTTTAAGGATTTACACAATCAACTGCTTTGTGTTCTTACACATAAACCATAACTTTGTCAACTCATGCACCTCGTCTGATTTTAGGAAGAGAAATGTCATCACCAAGAAATTATGCCGTCATCCTTGGAGTTTCAAGCGGTTTTGGCAAAGCCACTGCGCTAGCACTTGCAAAACAAGGTTATCACATAGTAGGAGTTCATCTTGACAGAGCCGCAGGATTGGCCGCTGTAGATGAATTGAAGAATTCTTTGAATGCAATGGGCGTGGATACTCATTTTTATAATGTGAATGCCGCCGATGCAGATAGAAGAAATGAAATCGTTTCTGCATTGACAGAAGAAATTGCGAAGCATCCCGGTGCATCCGTAAAAGTACTCCTTCATTCCTTGGCTTTTGGAAGTTTGATTCCTCTTGTTGGAGACAAAGACACCAAGGTGTGTTCCCAAAAGCAATTGGAAATGACAATGGATGTGATGGCAAACAGCATCGTCTATTGGTCTCAATCAATCATGGCAGCGGGCCTCTTCACGAGAGGTGCTCGCATCATCGGTCTTACCTCCGCGGGTAGCAGCAGAGTGCTCCCCATGTATGGAGCGGTTGCTGCCGCAAAAGCCGCGATGGAGTCATATATTCGTCAAATGGCCTTGGAATTAGCCCAATTTGGAATCACTGCCAATTCCATAAGAGCGGGAGTTACCTATACTCCGGCATTGGATAAAATTCCTGGTAGCGATACAATCATAAAGAATGCATATATGCGGAATCCTTATCACCGTTTGACACAACCAGAGGATATTGCAAAAGTGATATCCGTACTCGTCAAACCTGAATGTGACTGGGTGAATGGAACAATTCTCGGCGTTGATGGCGGCGAAGATTCCATAGACCTCACCTGGTGGACACCTGAAGATCAGCAAGGATAATTAAGCACGCAATACAAAGACCGCAAAGAGCGGTCTTTTTTTTGTCCGGAATGCACTATCTTGATGAAATACAATCGTTCATTTCTTCAGTTTTTTATCTCTTCAATGGAACAAGAACAATCTTTCAAACGCGATCTCGGATTATTTGACTCCTCAATGATTGTCATTGGATCCATGATTGGTTCCGGGATATTCATTGTCAGTGCAGACATCTCAAGAACAGTCGGTGGCGGTGGATGGGTACTGCTCGTATGGGCATTGACAGGAGTGTTTACGCTGATCGCCGCGCTAAGTTATGGAGAATTGGCAGGTATGATGCCGAAGGCCGGTGGACAATATGTCTATTTGCGTGAAGCATATAATCCTTTCATTGCATTTCTCTATGGCTGGACACTTTTCTCGGTGATTCAAACAGGTACGATTGCAGCTGTTGCAGTTGCATTTGCGAAATATACGGGAGTGTTCATACCATTCGTGAGTGAGAAGAATATTCTTTTCTCCATTGGATCTTTTCAGGTTTCCGGAGCTCAAGTTTTGGCGATTGCCAGCATCTGGATATTGACAGGTATTAATCTTCGCGGAGTGAGAGAAGGGAAAATCATACAGAATGTATTTACTTTTTCAAAAACATTCGCTTTGATCATTCTGATTGGATTGGGATTGTTCTTTGCCGGAGATTCATCGACTTGGACAAATAATCTAACAACATTTTGGGACGCACAACAAATTACAACCGATGGTACCGTGACTGATCTGAGTGGCGCTCTCCTGATTGCAATGTTCGGAACTGCAATGGTTGGATCCATCTTTTCTAGTGATGCATGGAACAATATCACTTTCACTGCAGGTGAAGTGAGAGATCCGGCAAAAAACATACCTCTGAGTCTTGCTATTGGCACCGGGATTGTCACACTATTGTACATCCTCGCTAACATCGCTTATATGCATGTATTGCCGGTAATGGGTTTTCCAGAAGGAAGCGATGTCATGGCACGAGGGATTCAATTCGCAATTAGTGATCGAGTCGGCGCTGCAGCTGCGGAAATCATTTTTGGCGCAAGTGGCGCTGCTATCATGGCCGGACTCATCATGATATCAACATTCGGTTGCAATAATGGAATCATACTCTCTGGAGCAAGAGCATATTTTGCAATGGCGAAAGATGGTTTGTTTTTCAAAAAGGCCGGTGACCTAAATACGAATGGTGTGCCAGGAAAAGCTCTGTTCATCCAGGCAATTTGGGCATCATTGCTCTGTTTGTCCGGTACATATGGTGCATTGCTGGATTATGTGGTAACAGCAGTTTTGATTTTTTACATTTTGACCATCCTTGGCATTTTCAGATTGAGAAATTCTCGTCCAGAAGCACATAGACCATACAAAGCATTTGGATATCCAATACTTCCTGCTTTGTACATTGCTTTTGCTTGTGCAATCATACTCGATTTGTTGATCTTTAAACCCGGAACCACGATACCCGGAGTCATTCTTGTTCTAACAGGCATACCACTCTATGCCTACATGAAAAAAAATCAATGATATTCACCATTTATTGCTGACCGTGCACAATTCAGAAATTATCAGGCTCATTCAAATAGCATTGAATGAAGATATTCGAACAGGAGACGTGACCACCGAAAGTATTTTCCCTGAAATCGGAGCATGGTCACATGGAACATTCATCGCCAAGCAACATGGAATCATTTGTGGTTTGTCGGTTGCGCGAATGGTGTTTCAAATCATCAGTGATAATCGCATCACTTGGACCAACCATGCACAGGATGGCGACATCATAGAACCGGGAATGGTACTCGCCCAACTTGATGGAGAAGCAAGAGATTTGCTTTCCGGCGAACGCACCGCATTGAATTTCATGCAAAGAATGAGTGGCGTTGCAACATTGACTGCACAATATGTTGATGCAATCAAGGGGACAGGCGCACGAATTCTTGATACAAGAAAAACCATACCCGGCTGGAGAGAATTGGACAAATATGCCGTGAGAACAGGCGGGGGCAGTAATCATCGCATGGGATTATATGACATGGCAATGATCAAAGACAATCATATTGCGGCAGCCGGGGGCATTCCGGAAGCGATTCGATTCTGCAGAGAATACATGCCTGAAGGAATTCCAATTGAAGTCGAAGCAGATTCCATTCAGGATGTGATAGAAATCCTGTCATGCGGAAACATCCAGCGAATACTCTTTGACAATTTCACCATTGAGCAAACAAAAGCAGCTTTGGCACTCGTGAATGGAGCGGTTGAAACTGAATCTTCAGGAAATATCACACTCAATACAATTCGTGAATATGCAAACACCGGCGTGGATTTCATTTCGGTTGGGGCGATCACTCATTCTGCAACAGCTCTGGATATCTCATTGGATATATCCCTCCCAAGCTGATTAATACGAAGTGAAGTTCCTGATTTTTTTTTGCGGTCGCTTTCTATTTTCAGGCAATCCTGGTAGATAATGCGAAGATTCCTTCCCTTCCACTTCCGTTTCCGGATAAACCTGGCCCTGCACCCCGCCTATCCAAACGATTGATTCCGGTTCCCCCTTCTCAAATCGTACCACAATAGTGTCACAAGAATTCTTTGCCGCTCCCTCTGGCAAACCTTTCTCGCTGAGCAAAAAGTACAAACTCTTGGCTTGACCAATCGATTGTATTGATGAGATCGTATCATTCTCTATGATGATGGCTATTTCCCTTCCACTCAATTGCTGAGCTCTTTCAGGTCGAAGAGTATCATCTTTTGTCAATGTGAATGCAGAACCACGAGCATCAATTCTTCTGAGCGATCGCTTCTTCATGATCAATGAAATCGAATCTGCATTCATGATCGTGGAATCAACCCAAATCATTGGGCGCCCATGCAATTGCAATGTATCATCTTTGGGAGAAAACAATGCATGCTCACAAACCGCAGACATCGATGACCTGTGAATTTCAACATTTCGTTTCGCGGTATATGAAAGTATTTCTTTTTGAAAGGTTTCCAATGTATCCGCAGTCACGGTCATGGTATCATGTTTGACCACTTTCCTGATAATGAGAGAATCTCTATCCTTTTGTGATATCGATTGTTTCGATTTTTTTGAATCCTTCACGGGAATGGAAATGCGTGATGTATCACCGGTCATGGAACTATCAATCAAAAATAGAATTGGCCGGCCCGTAATGCGGGTTAATCCCTCTGTGGGAATACTCTCAGCAATCATTCCTTCAATGATTGCGGAATGTTGTTTCCCAAGAACAATCACCCTGCCAAATGCCAAACTTTTTCTCGACTCTCTGTCATAATGAGCCGAATCGGCATGAATGATCGTTGAATCATCCTCGACCATGACATTTCCAAATAATCGAGCCAGATAAGATTCAGTGGAATAATCTCCATATAAAGCTTGCACGGTTCGTCCTCTGTCCACAACTTTAACACCACCTCGACCCCGAGCCAATCGAGTGATCCCATCATAAGAGCCATAAGGCATATAGAGCGTCATTGTGCCTTGTTTGACAATCACATTTCCTGACATCTCAACTGAATTGCCATTCATGTTCCACAATGCATAGTCGCATTTGACGGAAACATTCCCTTGAGACAAAGAAACATTGCCACGCAATTGTCGAATTGGGCCCATTGGACTTTCCGAACCGGACAAAACATCCGCATGATGCAATACAATTGGATCACGGACAATTGACATTGCAATGTTCGATGAAATTATCCACAGAAGCAAAACAATGAAAGCAAATGTAAATCGTTGATGAGCGGCGCTTTGCAGCATGATCTGAATAAATAGGGGATAAGTTGTGGATAAACCCGATATGAACAAAGTTAGGGCTTTTTCCTCTATGCGATTATGTGGAAAACGCAAAGTCATGCAAAAGACTCACACTTTGTATTTTTGTCAGGCATTATCGGGAAACCTGAGACCTATTCCTCACTCGTGAATCATCATGTATTTATCTTCTGTTGACATCATCGGCTTTAAATCATTTGCGCAAAAAACTTCCCTGAGTTTCGAGGGTGGGCTATCAGCCATTGTCGGACCGAATGGTTGCGGAAAAACCAATATCGTGGACGCCATCCGTTGGGCTTTGGGTGAGCAAAAAACTTCCGTACTGCGTTCAGACAACATGGAAAATGTGATTTTCAATGGAACAAGAACAAGAAGGCCGGTAGGTTTGGCGGAAGTATCACTCACAATTCAGAACAATCGCGCAATCCTGCCAACAGAATACACGGAAGTGACATTGACGCGTAGGCTCTATCGCAATGGGGATAGTCAGTATTTTCTTAATAAAACGCAATGCCGACTTCGAGATATCATCGATTTGTTCATGGATACCGGCATGGGAGCCGATGCATATTCCGTCATTGAGTTGAAGATGATCGAAAAAATCCTCAGTGACAGAACCGATGATCGCCGTCATCTTTTTGAAGAGGCTGCCGGTGTTACAAAATACAAAGCAAGACGAAAGGAAACACGGCGACGAATCGAATCCATCAAAGCTGATGTTGAACGCGTTCAAGACATCATGCGCGAAGTACAAAAGACTGTCTACACACTTCAAAGGCAAGCAGAAAAAGCAAAACTTCATGCTGAGATCACCGATGATTTGAAAAAAACCGAAGCCTGGATCCTGCATCATGATTATGTGAAAATTGATTCCATGCTGGTTGCCAAAAAAGCCGAACTCATTCCTTTGCAAGAAGAAAAGGCAAAACTTGAACTGCAACTTGCCGAAGCCGAACAAGCAAGAATGTCACTTGAAGCAGAGGCTGAACAATTTGAATCCGAAATGCGAGAATTGCAGAATCAATTAAATGACTCTTCCAAGCATTTGGCGGCAATGTCGCAACATAAAGCCGTTACAATCGAAAGAATCAAAGCATTCAATGAGGCGATTCAAAGAGCCGTGGAACAGGCCGAAGAATCCAATGACATACGTGCTGAGGCAGTCAAAGCCTTGGAAACATCCCGAGAGCGTTCCGCAGAATTGCATAAACAATGCGAAGAACTTGAAAATGAAGTGCGCAATCACAAAGATGCTCGTGAGTCTGTTCGAAACAAGGCGCAGGAATTACGCAATGAGGCAAGACAATTCGATGAAACCTTGGCGATTTTGGATAGAACCATCGCTGAACGGAGATCAGCCTCCGATAGAGCTTCAGAGCGCATAGCAGGCATAGAAAGACGCATAGCTGAAACCGAAGGTGAGATTGCCGGGACGAAGCAATCATTGCAAAACATACTCACTGACATAGCTTCAAAAGAAAAAGAAAAAGAACGTTTTCTTCAAGCCTTGAGGGAATCCGAGATTTCATTGCAGAGTGCACAGGAACAAAGTGCTGAATTGCAATTTCGTATTGGTTCATTGCAGGAACACATTGCGGAGAAACAAAATGAGAAAGGGCGGTTGACTGCTTCCTTGGAATTTTTGACAAACCTTGTTGAAACCAATGAAAGTGCTGTTCATCTTGCAAACTCAAAAGCATGGTCACCGGCATCCGGAAAAATCACACTTGCGGAAATCGTCAATGCTGGTGATGACATCAATATTGCCATCGATGCTGCACTTGGCGATGCAGGGGCATTTTTCGTTGTGAATTCTTATCAGGAAGCACAATCAGGTTGTGCAGAACTAGAGAAATCTTCTAAAGGCAAAGCATCATTTCTCTGCAAGGAATTCATACCTGCATGTTCCGAGCCGGGTCCTGTTCCCAATGGGAAAGGCATTATTGGGTGGGCCAGTGAAATCGTGAGTGTGGATGATACGATCAGACATGCATTACGCCTGATATTCGGCAAAACACTCATCGTCGAATCTTCTGATATTGCTCTTGCAATTCGCAAGAACAATGCTGATTGCACTTGCATAACCTTGCGTGGAGAAATGTATGGAGCGGAAGGGATCATTCGCGGAGGTTCTATTTCTTCCTCAGAAGGAAAAAGGATAGGAAGAAGAGAACAAATTGCAAAGCAGGAAAAAGCTCTCGATCAACTGACTCGTGAAATAGCTCAATTGACTTCCGAGGTAAATGCTGCCAAATCCGCCAATGAAGCCATAGACATCAAACAGCTTACTGAGCATATGCGCAAAGCTGAATTTGAAAAGAATGCATTTGAACAAGGCATAGCTCAAATGGGCTATCGAAAGGAAGCGCTTGAATCAGCAAGAAGCAAGCAAGACGAAACATTGCAGGCATTGCTGAATGAATTAAATGAATTCAAAGGGAGTAATACCACGCTTTCCGATGCCATGGATGATGTGAACACAAAGCGATTGGAAGCCGATGAGTCCAAGAAATCGATACTTGATCGCATTCAAGAAACGGATAATGCACTGATCAATTCAGAGAATCTTTTCCGCCAGGCAGAAATAGCACTTGTGCAGAAGCGCGGAGAGGAAAGGTCCATACACTCTGAAATTCGTAGACTCGAAGAAGTGATTTCCCAAAAGACCGAACACTTGGAATATCTTAAAGCCGAGCAAGAAAGAGCAGGTAATGAGCGCACGATGCTGGAGTCTTCCATGAATGCCGTTGCTTCAGATTTAACTCAAGAAGAAGAACGCGTGCAATCTCTTCAGCAGGCCATAGCGCAGAGAGAGGACAAAGCACGAGATTTCAAGGAACGCAGACAACTGGTTCGTTCCAAAGAAGCCGAAATCCGTGCACTTGAGCATGCCATCACAGAGCAAGTGCATGCAACTGAACTCAGTTTGCAACAAGCTCAAATTGAATTCAAACGCATTCTGGAAAAAGTGGAAGAACAATATCCTGATGTTGATCTTGGAAATATTCCTGAATCATGGACACTCCCTGAAGATTTTGATGAATTGATCGAAAAAGAAAAAGCACGAAAACTTACCAATCGATTGAACAATCTTGGGAATGTCAATTTTCTTGCTTTGGAAGAATATGAGAAAGAACATGAACGCCTGGAATTTCTAAAAAATCAGCTTGCGGATCTTTCACAGGCGGAAGAATCTCTTCAGGCCACTATGGATGAGATAAATCAAACCGCTCAACAGCGCTTCAATGAGACTTTTGAAAAGATTAGAGGCCATTTCAAAGATCTTTTTGCTACGCTGTTCAGCGGTCGGGGGGAGGCCGAGATTCATTTGGGAGCAGGCGATCCCCTTGAATGTGCAATTGAAATCACCGCAAAACCTCCGGGTAAAAGACCACAATCAATAGAGTTGTTGTCGGCAGGTGAAAAAACACTTACGGCCATTGCTTTGCTCTTTGCGATATATCTTGTGAAACCAAGTCCGTTTTGTATTTTGGATGAGGTTGATGCTCCATTGGATGATGCAAACATTGATCGTTATTTGCAACTCATCAAGAGTTTCAGTGAGAAAACGCAGTTTCTCATGATCACTCACAACAAAAAAACAATGGAAGCCGCCGATACATTGTATGGTGTTACTCAAGAAGAGGAAGGCGTTTCAAAAGTCGTCTCCGTCCGTTTGACCGGCACATAATCATATTTATCCATCATTGATCAATTGCCATGAAACTCTTTTTTTCAACACTGCTCGTACTTTGCATCGCTTGTTTGGTGAATGCAACTCCCCTTCATGCACAGTTCGAAGAAGATTTGCCGCAAATCACAACCGAAGACACGCTCAAGGCATCAATACGAACAGTGTGGAAAGGCATCAAGCGAGCATTCAATGAATTGGGTACATTATCCGATCCATCAACGCGAGATCCAAAAATGGATGAGAAAACCGGATTATCTCGTGGTTTCATTCGTTCGGACTTTCGTGTATTCACCGGTGGTAAA
>JBJTFZ010000153.1:0-6055 GCA_046093685.1 bacterium | reverse complement strand
CATCCCCGACTTGCAAAAAAGAGCAGTGCAAGCATCAATGGATTTCACCGGCATGATTCATCGATTCAAAGATCTCAAAACCTCCATGAATCCACATGAACTAGCTATAGAGTATATCGAAGCCACAGGTCTTCTTAGAATGTATAAAGATGAAGACACCGAAGAATCGCTGGATAGATGGAACAATATTCAAAGACTCATCTCTAATATCGCCGAAGAATGCGATAAGAATGAGTCATTGACATTGGAAGAATATTTACAAATCGTTGCATTGATGTCCGATGTGGATGAAAGCGACATGGGGCAAGAACGCATCGCAATGATGACGATGCATGCATCCAAAGGTCTCGAGTTTCCCGTGGTGTTCATCGCCGGGCTCGAACAAGGGCTTTTCCCCATGGGAAGAGCAGAAAATGATCCGGAGGAGCAGGAAGAAGAGCGCCGCTTACTCTATGTGGGAATTACCAGAGCAGAAAAACGTCTATATCTCTCGTATGCACAAAGACGCTATCGATATGGTGAATTGGCATTCTCCGCTCCATCGATGTTCCTAAAAGAAATCGCACCCCATACATTGGAATATGTTGATTCGCATATATCAGCAAAATCTTCAAAAAGAGAAGATGTTCAGCACTCTACAAGAAATACAAACAGAAGCACGGGAGCGCAAAAGCAGTCACCTTTCTTTGATGATATTTCCACCTCGGAAGAATCATTCTCACAAATCGAACCCGAACAGCCAAGCATTCGCCCGGGCATGAAAGTCACACATGGACAATTCGGACCGGGAACAGTTCAATCCATTTCAGGAGAGGGAGAAAAAAGACAGGCAACAGTCATATTTCAAGGCATCGGCAGAAAACAGTTATTACTGAAATTTGCCAAATTGCAAATTGACAATTCATGAATGTGGATATCATGGTTCAACATCATGGCATTCAAGTCTTTACCGCAATATCAGCATGTTTGCCCTATGTGTTCTATTTCGTATCTTTGCTTTAAGAAACAATTGCTCGAAAGAAGATGTGTATCATCTTCTTTCATTCCATCACTTTAGTCCAGCGTTAGTACTATGTCCGAACAAGAGCTCAACAATCAGGATCAACCTGCTTCACAAGAAGCAATGCCACATCCGGAATCTTCAGAAACCGTTTCTGAATCTTCTGCACCTATATCTCAGCAGGAAAGTCCTGCCGAATCCACCGAACAGACTTCGCAATCTGTGGAATCTTCAGAAACAACCGCTCAATCCACACATGAGCATACTGAATCCCAGTCAAGCGAAACGCAAAAGTCAGTCGTGATCGAGCAAGAACCTTCGGCTGCTGAAAAGCGCAAAGAAGAACGCGAAAAGCGGAAAAAACTTGAAGAAGAAATGCTTGCCACATTGGAGAAGGTATTCAATGAAGGTGGCACCATCGAAGCTCTCGTAGTGGAACGCATCAAAGGTGGTTTAAGACTCAACTACAATGGAATGCGATTGTTCATGCCCGCCTCCCATTTCGGATTGAAAAAAACAGCGCAAGAACAAGATCTTAATGATGCAGTTGGTAAAACATTCACAGTGAACATCTCTGAAATTCAAAAGGATGATCAAGGCCGGGCAACGATTGTTGCAAGCAGAAAAAAATTGCTTTCTAGTGCATTCTTCAATACAGTGAAAGAAGGTGACATCGTTGAAGGAACTGTTTCCTCCATCACTGCATTCGGTGTTTTCGTTGATGTTCAAGGTGTTGAAGGAATGGTTCATGTTTCTCGCATGGCATCTTTCCGTGTTGGTGATCCCGCATCTTTGTTCAAGAAAGGTGATACAGTTAAGGCAACCATCACTTCCATCGACAAAGACAAATTCCGCATGGGTTTGAGTACAAAAGACTTTGTTGCTTCCCCTTGGGACACTGTGGAAACAACATATCCAACCGGTGCTGTAGTTAAAGGAACTGTAAAACGCTTCACTGAATTCGGTACATATATCGAATTGCAACCCGGAATCGAAGGTCTTCTTCGCAATGGAGATCTCGCATGGGGCAAACGAAATGTGAGTGCACAAGATATTATGAAAGAAGGCCAAACAATAGAAGTGGCAGTACTCAATGCATCCGCCGAGAAAAAGCGTGTTGGCTTGAGCATCAAACATCTTTCACCAAATCCTTGGAAAACAATTGCTGAGACTCTCCCTGCCGGTGCCAATGCCACTGTCACCATCAAACAAATTCATGAAAAAGGATACTTGGTTGATGTAAATGCAGACTTTGACGGATTCATTCCGAAAGGAAGAGTAAAGCCGGTGCCCGGAAAGAGTTCTTTTGCTATTGGCGATAAAGTTGATGCAGTAGTCATCGACTCCAATGGTGAAACAGAATCTTTGATTCTTGCTCCTTCATACACACAAGAAGAATTGGATGCTTTACCACAAAGAGCTCCTCGTGGACCACGCGAATCTCGTGAAAGAGATGAACCAAGCGGTCCAATGCCCGAAGCACCATCAATCACACTTCTCGACATGTTGTCCGAAGAACAACGCAGCGGGCTGACAAACAATAATTGAACATGAACCAAGGCCGGCTTTTGTCGGCCTTTCTTTTCCTTTTCTCAGCCACCAATGAGCATTTGGTCTTGCAGTATTCATTCTTCATATTCATCACCATTGTACTACTGATTTCATGCTCAGAGTGCTCTGCAATTCAGTCATATGCAATGCAGGACACAAGCAGAATCAATACCATCATCAAAAAACCTCGAAAACTCACACCTCTGCAAACCATAACCGGTGATTCCGTTACTCGCGATACAATTCCTCAGCAGGAATCACTTATACCGGGTTCAATCAATTCATTTACGGCCGAACAAGACTCCGCCTATTATCGAATGCTACGCTTGGGAATTGCCCCGGGAACTCTTGCTCAATTGCATGCCAAAATCATTTCCCTTGGAATCGCTCGGCAAAGAGAACAAGAACAGGAAAATCCTTTTGCAATAGCATTACGGAATTTGGATTTACCGCCAGAATATTATCAACCTCAACCCCAGGAACTTGTTCAAAGAGAAGAGATGATTGCTCGCTCACAAGCGATACCAACCGGCAGACCCGGCGGACCGCGTGGTGGCATAAGCATAGGTTTAAATGAAATTGCAACATACCTCGGACTAGCGGAAGATGTTTCACCTGTGATAACATACACTGTTGAATTTGCCATGCCTATCAAAGTAGTTGTGTACTCAACAGCCGCAAGAGAAGTTGCCCTCATGTTCCAAGGTGAACAAACCGCAGGGACATATCGATTGACATGGAATGGAAGAGATGATAAAGGAAGACCAATGCCTTCCGGAGATTATGTTGCCGAAGTTCGGCTGGGCAATGATAGGTTCATACGGAAACGCATCACGATTCCTTGATCATCGAGTAATGATGAATGGTAGTGCATCATGGGAAAAGAGGGTTCGCATTTTCACGAAATACACACCTGATGGCAATCCCCTACAAGACATGAATGTTCCTGCATACTCCCCCGCGTCCATTGTTTTTGATTCGGATGCTCGTAATAACTCACCCTGCATCGAATAGATTTCAAAATACACTTCCTGTTGTTCAGACAATTCGAAATCTATGCGAATCATTTCGTTTTGCACTATTGATATATCAATGAGTCTGGATTTCTCCGGAAGAATTTTCCATGCAAAACCGGATGAAATCCCTTTTTCGGAAGCTCTCTTCCTTGCTTTTATGATATTGCTCCGAATCTCTTCTTTTGTTTTTCCGGAAACGATCGCAATCGCCAATTGCTGTTCCTTACCCGGATCCAATGCAAAAGGCCCTCCACCGAAAACCATCGATGCATCTGTGGACCTGGATATATCCCTGCTCACTCCTCCTGAAATCGCATACCACTTTTCATTGCGCGAGAATCCATCGTACACTGAAAATCCTCCTCCTCTTCCATCATTGTCAATCGCATGGAATTGCACGGGGAGAGCATTGAGCAATGTTACCCCGATATATGGAAGAGCGCTGTCAACAGTACTGAAACATTGAGCATATCCATCTTTGTGGTCAAATGCACAGATATTGTTTTGTCCACTCGGACCAATGTCCCAATCATAAAACATCCCCGCATACATGGAATCCACTCGTTCATTGCGCTCATTCTTGATGTCATAGGTCATAAAAATCATTGATGACACATCGGCATCATCGGATTGAAACACTTGATGTTTCACCGAAACACCCGCATCAATTGCCCTTACTGAATCTGCAAATCGTGCAAGCGACTGCGATGTTGTCTTTTCACCGGGGCTTGCAATACCAACCGAAGAAGTGATATAAAATGATTTTTCCTGCGCATCACCGGAAATGTCTCGAACTCCATTGCTCAATTGTTTTGCGGATGTTCCCACGATGAATCCGGATTCAAATAGCAAGCTTTGCTCATATGGTGGAAGCATTACTCCAATCCCCTGCTGATTACTCGGATAATCATTATAACCTATATGTCCTTGGCTTGTCACGGTCACATGCATGTCATTCGAACGCATGGTTCTATATGTTGGATTGATGATGAGTTCTGCGAAACCACTTCCGATGCGCTTTGCTCCGGACATGATATCCATGCGCAAGACAATGCGATGATTGAACGGAGAAATATTCGGCAATATGCATTTGATTGATTCACCAATGGCATATACAGTTGATGCTTTGAGCATGCCGATATTCAGGGTATCATTGATGATTCCAACCGGATATTGTTTGTCATCCGAATGTATGATCACCATGCATGAATCGGCATCCTCCAATATATTGTGAATCACGATTGACAGATCCACTCTTTCTCCGGGTGTATACATGCCATCGGGATTTGTTTCAACAAATTGACTTTGCACTATTTCTGCATATCGAGGATTGCTGATTGACAATGCGCGAGCAGCATGCACCATGCCTGCTCCCAAACTTGTCATATATTCCTTGTTCTGTTCGGAAACATTCAATGCGCTCGCTTTCATTATCCCTGCGATTTGCCCGGCGGAATATTCCGGTCGAAGTGATTTTATAAGTCCAGCAATGCCGGTTACCACCGGTGCCGCCATCGATGTACCACTGGAATATCCATAAGTATTTCCCAAAACCGTGGAATAGATGAATGAGCCTGGTGCGGATATGTCGACAGTTTCATGAAAATTCGAATAATTCGCTTTCACTGTATCGGCTCCCAATGCAGCAACGCTTATCACACCACGATAGGAAGCAGGATAAAATGCAATGTGAGACTGATCATTCCCGGCTCCTCCAATGATTACACTTCCTTGTTGCAATACTTCATTGATGATTTCTTGTTCGGCCATTGATGCGGTGGGTGATCCCCAACTACAATTGATGATGTCCGCTCCCATGAGTGATGCATAGACCATCCCTTCATAACTTCCGGAAACAGTCACTGAATTTGAGTCATCAAATCCAACTTTTACGGGGAGTATCTTGTGATTGCGGGCAATTCCGACAATCCCTTTCTCATTGTTTGTGATGGCACATGCAATGCCAGCAACATGCGTTCCATGCAAATGCCCGGGAACCGCTCTATTATCACCCTTCACTTGATCTGTTGAACTTGCGAAATCCCATCCTTGCCAATCGTCAATGAATCCATTTTTATCATCATCAATACCATTTGCGGATTTACTGTTCCCGATTGAATCAATGCCGGATTCACCCGGATTCACAAACATTGCACCTGCGATGTCTTCATGGAGTGGATCAACTCCCGTGTCAACAATTCCGATGATCACAGAATCTTTTTTTTGCGCACTTTCATATATCTCCATCGCGGAATCCAGACCAATCATTCCGCAATAGTATTGATAGGCATACAATGGATCATTCGGTCTATTGATCAAGACATGCTTGGGGGCGAGCTCCGCATACTCCACGAATGACAAAGCATTCAAGCCGGCAAGAGCTTTTTTTAATGGTATGTCTGTAAGTACTGTGATGATCGCAATTCGTTCCAATGGATGAACCTGCATGGCGAGCATCTGTTCATTCTTTGTTTTCTTCAGCATTGCA
>JBJTFZ010000152.1:0-3628 GCA_046093685.1 bacterium | reverse complement strand
ATCTTGGTGACAGCGTATTTTTCTTTGCCATGCGTTCATACCTCAATGAACATCGCAATGCGAATGCCACAACTGAAGATTTCAAAATTGCTTGTGAAAAGGCCTCCGGAAAAAATCTTGAGTGGTTCTTTGATCAATGGGTAAAACGCAAAGGATGGCCAAGAATTCAAATCGATACGGCTTCTTCATTATCAAATGGCAATCATGCATTAAGATTGAAGATCACTCAAGTGCAACCTGTGGACTATGGATTATATGAAAATGTTCCTTTGCAAATTGGTTTTCGCCTTCCTGACAATTCACTGGTCTATAGAACGGTGACTTTCTCAGGATATGAAACCATCATCATGCTCGATTCAATACCCGAATTCAAATCCATCACGGTGAATCAAGGAAATCAATTCAGGTCTTTGGTTCAACTCGCGAAGATTACAACTGTGGATGACGATGCACAATATGCAGTTCAGGCACTTCATGTTTATCCGCAACCTGGTAATGCACAATTGACCATCGAATATCCTCTTATCTCGGGAAATATCTCCTGGAAGATTACCGATCTTCAAGGAAATATCATTCGAGAATGGAAAGAAAAACAAGATCAACAGTGGAAAGCATTGTCTGGTCTAATGCATATTGATGTTTCCACCATCCCATCGGGCTCCTACTTCGTCACAATGACAAATGGCTCTCAACTCTTCAGCACCAAATGTTCCATCACCCATTGAGCTTTACCATGAAATATTTCTTTTTAGCATTCATAGTGTTTTTGATATCTCCTCGCATTCATGCTCAACAACAAAATGCCATGAGCATTCATTTGGAAATGGGTATTCCGGTCGATAATAATGCATCAAATGATTATTTGATTATTCGTCCACAATATGCATTGAGTTACAATCAACAGCTAAATGTAGCAAATTGGATTTCATGGAATTTGCATAGAGGATGGTATGGAAGTGTTCCAAGATTTTCCGGAAATTTCATTGCCGACACGAGTTTGCCTGCTGAGTTCTATAAAGTGAAGCATTCTGACTATACCAATTCGGGATATGATCGCGGTCACATGGTTCGCTCCGAAGAACGCACTGCCACCGATGAAGATAATCGTTCAACATTTTTGCTGACGAATATCATGCCGCAAACACCCACGCTCAATCAGCAAACATGGTTATCACTTGAACTTGAATGCGAAAGAATGTGTAAAAATGAAAACAAAGAATTGTTTGTGATTGCAGGTGGAGTGTTCGGACCAAACCCCAAGCGTTTGAATACCGTGGTTGCGGTGCCTGATTCATACTGGAAGATCATCGTGATACTCGATAGTGGTCAAAGACTCAAGGATATAACTCCTGCTACGAGAGTGATTGCCGTCATGATGAAAAATGCAACATATACTTCCGGTACTACGGACTGGAAACTCTATACAACAACAGTCGATGCGATTGAACAATCGACCGGATATGATTTTTTGAGCGATGTGCCAAAACAGATTCAGTCAGTCATCGAAGCAAAGAATTATGTCTCTGTTCAAGAAACTCCACTTCCGAATGCATTGCAAGTTTTCCCAAATCCCGCAAGACAGCTTCTGACTTTGTCTCTTGAAGGGATGTATGCCGAAGGAGTGATTGTTGAAATTGTTGATATGATGGGAAAAGTGCTGGAAAAATCGTTTACTGAACCGAGTATCGGAATGGATGGTCATATAAAGATTTACCATGACATAGCACATTTACCAATTGGTGCATATTCCATTGTGATTACTTCTTCAAACAACAGAATTGCAGTTCCTTTTCTGAAGAATGACTGATGAAACACATTCTGTTTTCTTTTTTACTATTGGTTGGATTCTTTCAAGGGAATGCTCAGAATATTCATGCACCATGGGGATATCCAATTGATGCTACTCCAAAAGATGATTATCTCATCGAACGGAAACAATATGTCTTGAGTTATAATGAACGACTGAATATCGCCAATTGGGTTGCTTGGCAATTGAATGCTTCATGGTATGGCAATACACCGAGAAGATCCGGTAAATTCATCACGGACTCTTCATTGCCCTCAAGTTTCAATCGCATAACTCATGATGATTATACTAAGTCGGGATATGATCGGGGGCACATGGTTCGTTCGGAAGAAAGAACTGCAAATGAAGAAGACAATGCATCAACCTTTTTGATGTCGAATATACTCCCCCAAACCCAAACACTCAATCAGCAAACTTGGCTTTCACTCGAATATGAATGTGAACGCCTATGTAAAGCCGAAGGGAAGGAATTGTATGTGATTGCCGGAGGTGTTTTTTCCGATATGCCTGCTCGACTCAATGGCAAAGTTGCTGTACCGGATTCCTGTTGGAAAATTGTGTTGGTTCTTGAAAAGGGTCAGATAAAAAAGGACATATCTGCAAAAACGACAATCATTGCCGTGATGATGCATAATGGCAAATATGAAAAGTCCAATAATGACTGGAATCTGTATACTACATCTGTGGATGCAATAGAACGAAGTACAGGCTATGATTTTTTCAGGGATTTACCGGATATGATCGAGAATCAGCTGGAAGCAAAAATTTATAAGTGATCCATCCAATACTATCGGCTTCAAATCGTTACAAGGGGAGCTTTTCGTATACTTTTAGGGGTAAAAGATATGAATCAATGTTTCAGGGAATAATTCACAACCGTAAGGGTCACACTCATGTATCGCAAGCTGCTCCCAATTCTAAGTTGTTTGATGTTCGCAGTGAGCTTCAATCTCAATGCTCGGACATATACTCTCTATGGACATGAAGCGGATGCTTTCTTTGAACGATTTGTATTACTCTATGCAAAACAGCATGCAGATGCTGTGCATAGGAATATTCCGCTTAAAGGATCATCATTACAATTATTCAAGTCTATGCTATATGTTCACTGCAGGAAAAGCGTGGACCCCGAATCTATAAATAGGCTCATAAGGAACTATTCACTTTCCAAACATGGGCAATCTTGCAAACAATTATTTGTCATGATGCTCTCTGAAATTCCTAAGTATGATCAACATCGCATGTTCAAGATATCAGTAACAGTAGATCAAAATGGCATTATTGAACATGTGAGATGTCAACATGCAGATACGCGATTGGCTGCACTCTCGATGGATAAAACATATTTCAAAAACAAGACAATCATCCTGAATATGCCGGGATATATGATGAAGGGAGGTTTACGATGAATCATGCAATCATGCTTTTGGGATTTTGTGTCATTCTGATATTGAGTCCGGGTTGTGAAAGAGAGTCAGGTAATCATATCATTAAAGACATTGCCGGGAAGAATACCTTTGCCATTGGCGAACAAGTATGGCATGATTCATTCCTTGATGTGGAGCGCTTTGTAAATGGGGAGAGGATCCCTCATGCAAAAAATGACAAAGAATGGCAAAAAGCCGGTCAAATGAAACAACCGGCTTTGTGTTATGCCGAGGGTGACTCGCAGTGCAAACTGTATAATTGGTATGCAGTTTCAGATTCGAGAGGACTTATTCCAAAGGGATGGCATTTACCTTCTTATGAGGAAATACGCTATCTCAAGATCCTATTCTATTCTTTGAATCATCTTGAAATGACAGATCATGACATCGCAAA
>JBJTFZ010000151.1:0-7487 GCA_046093685.1 bacterium | reverse complement strand
GTGGCTGTTCTTCTTTCCACATATTTGTTTCCACTTCCCAATTACCCTATATTTGATGCATTGAAGGAAATGCGGTTCCGGGGCTAAAGAGTATAAGAAAATAGCGGATACCGTGGGATATTGAATCATAGAATTGTCATCGGTCGGGAAGACCAACTTTCACACGAAATAAACACACATCCACATAGTCATTCTTAGGAATATTCATGAAGAAAGTGCTCCTATTCATGATATTGGGTCTTATCATTGCTAGCGGTCATTCCAATGCTCAAACCTTTGTTGGTTTGGGTGTGGGTGCTGCCATGCCGGAGACGCAATATCCCGAGCAAAGCAATCTTGGATTGCATGGTGAATTTCAATACGGGGTTCACAAATTCTGTAACATGTGGCCTGTATTCACCGTGAATTATGGTCATTATGCACCAGTAGACAGTTTGGAATACACAAGTCCACGCGTGTATTCACTTCCAAATGTGGTGAACATACAAGCCAATATTCGATGGTTCCCATGGGATGCACCGAATATTCCTTTGTATCTCAGCATGGGAACGGGAATATCGATCATCACAGGAGATGATGAAGAGGGGAAAATCGGTATGCCCGGTACACTTGAGGCGGGTTATCTCTTTCATTATGACAATCCATGTTGCGATTGGTTCCTTACACTAGCCGCTCGTTATACAGCAAACAATATGCTCCGTGACTTGGATAGACCTCACCTTTCTGGTCTCTCAGGAATGATCACCCTCAATTTCCCTCTTGGAGGTGGCCGATGAAACACTTCCACTTACTTGTATTATCATTCATCTCATTGGCATTCTTTGCAGGATGCACCAGCTTTCCGCCGGATCAACAAGAATCAGAAAATCTCATGTGGGAAGATGCCGTTCGCATCAAACCTGAATTTTCCGAAAAGTATTTTCAGAAGTCGACAACCGATGCGAATCGTGATGGCAGAACATTGCGAGGTAAGGTTCAGTTTGTTAAGATCATTCGAGACAGTGCCAATAGACCTATCGACACGGTGTTCGCATTTAAAGATAAAGTCAATAATAAACTGAGTGAAAAAGGAATTTTTATTCCAATCAAGCACATCGAAACGATACCTTCATTATATCCCGGAATACAAACGGACAGTCTTGGAGGATTCAATTTGGTTGAGCGATTCCATGTCACGAAAAACATTCCTGAAATCAGGGCGCTACCCGTGCAGGACGAAATCAAAGAATCCTGTGATTGCACACCTTTCTCATTGAACATGGGTTTGGATTTGTCATTGCGACTTGCACTCGGTTTGGACGCCGGAATCGGCCTTGCATGTTTCGATCGTGATTATTCAGAGTTTTGGGCCGCTTCGCATTTTCGCACTTCATCGTATAATGATGGAATCATGAATGATGCATTGTTCGGAACTTCAGAGTATGGTCGCTTGCAATATGGAGGCGAAGTCACGGCCGGCATCAGAGTTGGCGAAGATTATCGTTGGGCATTTGGTTTGACATTTGTTCAAGGAATGCAAACAATCAATGCCGGAGCTTTCGACCCCAAAGTTGCCATTGCAGACATGCCACTCGTCAATCGTTCTATCGGATTATTGACCACACGCCATTATCTTGTTCCCGTCAAGAATTCACAAAAGGGAAAGAAGTCGCAAAGTTTCTTTTATGTGGATGTTTATGGTGATGAAGCCGATAAACCAACCCGTGAGGAAAAAGAAGGCGATGGCATTCTGAAAGCACTCTTCGGTTGTATGAAGCCATATGTCTATAATGAATTTGGATTCGCTTTTGATGCCTTTTCATTGGCGGCTCTCTCAATGTCTCTCGGACTTGAATGTGATGACTGCACGGTTCGAATCAAAGACGCACAAGCCAATGGAGACATCGATGTAAACTGGTCTTTCCCGTTGACTTATGGTTTCGGAGTTGGTGTCGATATCCCCATCATGAACAATCTCGATCTCGAAATCGATCTCGGGTATCGCGATGTTGCAGTTGGTGATACATATTCATTGCTCGGCTTTTCAAATGTGCCGGGTACTCGTCGCATGGGAACATTTCAATTGAGATTAGGAGTGATGTATTAATGAAAACAAGCATATTATCCCTCATCGTTCTGCTCCTAATGAGCCTCAACGGTTGTTTTGTTCCTGAGCCTTTGTCACCTGATGAAGTAAAACCACTTGTGAGAGAAGCGACAGTTGCAGTGTTTAATTCCACAACATATGGTGTGAACAAGACACCGGATTCACTATTCAATATTGCAACATTCCGTTTCCCTTCAAGCCAAAACTCTTCGGGTTCATTGCCCAATGATGATAGATTCCTTCAAGGGAATTGGACTTTTTCAGAAACAAATTTTCCGCTTCCCGGATATACGACCACCTATAATTTTCCTGAGCCGCCGAATTCTCTTCAAGCGGGCGATGTGCTCGTTGATAGTATTTATATTCATCCAACGAATCCAATTCTTTCAAGAGTCGTGCTGAGGTTCAAAGGAAGATTTGCAAGAATTCCAAGGGCAACCCCGCAACTAACGGAGGATGCCGATAGTTTGGCAAATGTTTTCATGCAACTTGCGAATGATACACTTCGTTTCTTTACGGGATGTGATCAATTCGAAAAATTGGCAGTTAGATACGGTGATCTTAAAATCGGAAGACTCTATTCAATCAGAGCAGAAAATCCAAACGGTACTCCTCAAGTGTATGAGTATCCAAATAATTGGCCCAGTACCAAATTGGTAGGCCAATTCATGGCTCCTTTTAAACGTCTTCCTGCAGAAGACATGGATTCCTATTCAGCCGAATTCGCTCTTGGAGATGTCTTCTATTATATGGCTGAAAATGGAAACAATTTCTTTGTCACTGTTTCCAATATTCGAGAGAGCATTCTTACACCGGGGCTCAAGCGAGTGACATTCAAATTTGCTGAAGCATATTATTGTACAATCTGTAATCCATTATGACAATCATGAAAACATTCCTACTAGCATTTGTATTGTGTTGTTGTGGATTCATGATTGGATCGATGCAGGCACAAGAAATATCAAAGCGCATCAAGATCAATAAGTCATCCACGATTTTCAAAAATGGAACAAATACTCCATTTGATGATTTTGCTCCGGCAATCATTGGCTCTATCGGAGAAGTGGGTGATACATTGGTGGTCACTTCCAATAGAAGCAAGAGAGAGCAATTGTATGTGATTCCACTTTCTGATTCAACGGAAAGAGACTCAACGATCTTTGGTGCTTCATTCACATTGTTCAATAATAAAGCAGTTCAGCATATTGGTGGAGTGATTCAAACCAATGAATTGATGGATGGAAAGAGATATGTGTTTGCATCATCGGGTGTTCCCGACAGCAAAACTGCTCGATTCTTTCAATTGAGTGGTGCAGACATCAAAGGCGGGAGTGATTTGTTTGAAAAGATTTACAAGAAGCAAGATCTGAATCATGATTCCATTCGTAATATCGATGAATTGAACAGTACGGCTTGGGATTCTCATCCAACGATTGGTTTTCATACTCCATCCGGACTTGAAATGATTGTGTTCAGTTCGGACCGAATCGATACCAATGGTGGATTTTCCGCACCGTATGAAAATGCGATGTATACTTTCAATGGAATCCAAAGAAAAGGGAATGCGGATTTATACATCGCATTCAGAAAATTCAAATCTTCCACTTGGTCAAAGCCGATCAATCTTGCGCTCTTGCAGGGAAAGAAAGAAATCAATACACCCTTCAATGAATATTCACCCTTCTTGTATTGCTTGGAAGGCACTCCTCATCTTTTGTTTTCATCCAATAGAGCCGGCAATTTTGACTTGTATTATGCATTGCTCGACATCGACTTTTTTGCCATCGCCGAAAACATGGAAAACCCGGTGATTAGGGTGGAAGATGTGATACCATTGGGTAATGAATCCAATGATATTGGGTCCAATCATGATGAGCTTTTCCCCTATGTTCGATTTCAAGCACCAAATACTGAAAGCAAAATCGTTACTCAGTCATTCTTTTATTCTTCGGACAGATTGGGAAAGATGTTTCCTGATTCTGCAAAAAAACTCAATGTGGGAAAGCTTGACATTTATAGAACCGAAGCAACATTTTTCTGCGGTATTGAACCACCAAAGCCATGTCCGCCATGCGAACCATGCGATCCTGCATATCCTTGCGCAAAGCCGCCCAAGCCTTGTGCAATCACATATAATCTGACCATTCTGGACAATGCAACAAATGACACCACCGTGAAAGATGCTATGATTTCAGTGATGAGTGAGTATGGTGGAAAAATGGAGAGAAAAGGGAATACGCTTAGCATTCATGTACCGGCGGACTCCATGATGAATCGTCCTGGTGGCGTCACTTTCACATCAATAGGTCGTTCATTATTTGATCGCAAACCATGTCAGGACCAAAATCCCGTAATCACGAATTATAATGGCATGGTGATTTCACGAACGATTTCTTCGGTGAAAGACAAAGCTCGCAAAGAACAATATGACTCACTTGTGCAAGACAAAGCGGTGAAAGCACAACGCATAGCCAGGCTGTATGATACAATCACCGTTGAACAATTCGAAACAAGACCATTGCGCAGAAAACTCAATGAGCGCATGGAAATCGTGGATACAAAGCGTCTGCGGATTGGTCGAGATACAATGACATTCGTCGATTCACTTCCTCCATTGCGAAAAAGTACATTCACGAGATCAATAGCATATAAAGACACCTCATATTCTTATGATACATCATTTGTATCGAGCACAGTTCAATCAATTGCTTCAGGTCTCACACGATTTGAACCATTACGAATTCCAAGAACAATGGTGAAAGCCGAAGATTCTTGCTCCACGACCATCATTAATGATACAATTCGATTATTCGCTCAATATGGGCAATCACCTTGTTGTATCACCGTGGATTCTGTCATCGTGTTTGGTTCCCAAAGAAATGTCCCTTATTTCCAAACTGCATTTTGGGAAGTGAATACATCCAAAGGATATGTTGAACATATGCAAAGACTTCGTGAAGGCGACTTGAAAGAAGCTTCATGGATTGAATTGAATTATCGCAATAAGTATTGGGGTAATCGCGGAGATGTGGATCGTTCCGAACTCATGGCAATGCGTCGTGCGGATTATCGAGAAAAAGCAAAAATCATTGATAGAAACATCAAAAATATGGTCGACTCAACATCGGACATGTTGAAGAAATTCTGGAAGATTTATGAGAAGAATGATACTGCAAAAGTGATTATCACGATGACGGCATATTCTGATATTCGTCCTATAGGTAATGGTACATATATTTCCGATGAAGGAGTGAGTTATATCTCGAGTGCATTTGATACAGTGAAATATCAATTCTCAAATACACAAAAGATTGACATCAAATCAGGTGCTTCACTCAAAGGAGAGGATAATGACACCCTTTCCAAGTTGCGCGCTTATTACGGATATCAAGCCGTCATGAGTGAATTGTCCAAAGATTCGCTCTTCGCAGCTCTAAAATCAAAAGGTATGGTGGTTACACCGACCGACGGATTCAATGTCAATCAATATGATGAAAAGATTCGCAAGGCAAGAGTCATCGTATTGGCTGAAGGGAAATATGTGGATACTTCAGTCATACCCGAAGTTTCAGGGTATAAGAGAGCGGAAAATAGTTACTATGATTTGGATAGTGTCCGGCGTGTGGATGTATCAGTTCGACTAATCAATTTACGACCTGATTTATATGCATTTCCGGATTGTTGCGTACAATGTAAATAACACATCCTGTGTTTGAAATAATGGGCACGGCCACAATGATGATCGTGCCATTTTTATGAACTACATATTCGTTTTACTCATGTTTACTGACCTTCTGTATAAGTTAAGACATAGTGAATCCAATTGGTTCGATTCATTCATTCTCGGTGTCATTATTATTTCCGCGGTTCTCGTAGGTGTGGAAACAGATAAGATAATGATGACAACATTTCATGATCCTCTTCATATCGCTAACATTGTCATTCATTATATTTTCGTAACCGAAATTCTCGTAAAAATCTATGCTTATAGAGATGATCTTCGCTTGTACTTTTCGGATGGTTGGAATCTCTTTGACATTTTTATCGTGATGTTGGGATTTCTGCCATTGCTCATCACACATGATGAATCAACCTATGAGGCAGTTCTTGCAGCCAGAACACTTCGCATTTTTAGATCTCTGAAATCATTGCGTGTCCTGCGTTTGATAGGTCGTTTCAAACAACTTCGCACGATTGTCGAAACTCTTCTTCATAGCATACCAACATTATGGCAAGTATTCATGCTCATGGGAATTCTTTACTATTCATATGCTGTGATTGGAGTGTTTTTGTTCAGTGACAATGATCCACAGCATTTTGGAAGTTTATCTCAAGCGGTATTGACCCTCTTTCAAGTAATGACCGGTGATGGGTGGTCGGAACTCATGAAAGCCAATATGTATGATTGCCTGCATCCACATCCATTTCTCTCGCCATTATATTTCTGTAGTTTCGTGCTCGTTGGAGCTCTCATCATTTTGAATTTGTTTGTTGGGATCATCATATCCGAAATGGATGAAACACGGAGAAGACATCTGCAGGAAGAAATGGGAGAGAAAATGGTGAATGATTCAGATGATGCTTTATTGCTACGACTGCAAGAATATAAGCAAAGTTTTGACCAAGAGATGAACATCATCATAGATGAGTTGAAAAGAAGGAAGCAATAAAAAAAGGTATGATCAATGAAGATCACACCTTTTTTTTGAAACGACTATTGATCAACCTTCTGATTGCTCTGCTGATGGTTCAGCTGGTGGCGTATCATCGGTTGAGTTCATTGGCTCTTCAACAGGAGCGGCTTCTGGCGCAGCAGGCGCAGGTTCTTCTGCAGGAGCAGCAGCGGCGGCGGCTGCAGCCAACTTGCGTGCTTTGCGTGAAGCTTGCTTTTTCAAATAACGAGCAGTTGCCAAGTCTTTGTGCTTTGCAATTGCTTCTTCAATTTCTTCGGCTGTTTTGCCTTTGAATTCCATCTGACGACGGAGCAATACGCCATCTGCGCTCATGAGTGAACGAACGATGTCAGTTGCCTGAGCACCATTGTTCAGCCAATAGATTGCTCTGTCATGTTGGAAAGAAACTGTTGATGGTTGCTTCATCGGATCATAATATCCGACGCGCTCCAAATAATCACCGTCACGGCGTGAACGACTGTCAACTGCGACGATGTCATAGGTTGGTGCTTTTTTGCGACCTTTACGGCGCAAACGAAGTTTTACCATGAGATACCCTACTCAAGTTAAGGGTGAATAAATCCGGGGCTTCAGCGTTTGAAGCCGGTTGGTATTTTGAAATTCGGCATTTTCATTCCGCGAAGACGTTGCATCGGATTGTTTTGACTTTGCGATACAGTCTTCATCATTTTTTGCATATCCTCGAATTGCGAGAGCAAGCGATTGAC
>JBJTFZ010000150.1:0-3685 GCA_046093685.1 bacterium | reverse complement strand
TCACTGGGAGGTATGATTCGCATTCATGACAATGTTGGAAAATTGATTTTTGATCAAGAAGTACATCAGCATATCTTATTCATACCCAATGAACTTTTTGAAAATGGAGTTTTTCACTTCATGTATTCAAAAGGGAATTCTGTCCAAATAGAGAAATTTTTCATTGTTCGATGACAACTTACAATAGTCAATAAAAAAAAGGCATCTTCATTTTCTGAAGATGCCTTTTTTGTTTCATGTTGAATATCAGAAGGTATATGAGAATCTTCCTTGAACCATTCTTCCAATTGCAGCAGCACCAATAAATTGTTGCACGCGATGATCAAGAAGGTTGGTTGCGGTAAGATTGAAACTCAAACCTTTCACTGCTTGAATTGCATAATTCAAGTTCAAGTCGAGCATGTGATATGCTTGCACATCGCCGACATATACACCTGAATTCATGCGGAAAGCATCAACCCAGCGCCATTGCAAACCAACATTCAAACCAAGATCGGCATTGCGATGCATGATTGAGAGTGCTGATTTGTATTGTGGGGCATTGAGCGCGATTGTATCGGATCCTGCACCTGCACCCAAATCAGCTCCTGCAAACACATTTTTATTGATATAGGATGCAGATCCTGAAATTGCCAATTCAGGTGAAAATTCATAAGTAAATGCAGCATCACTTCCATAATAGGAAAGTTCGCCATAGTTACGATATGAAAGAAGGATATCTCCTTTATGTGTCGTCTCATTTGGTGAAACAGTTCCAATTGGCACCTGTGCATATGCAGCACATACTTGAGCAGCGGTTGCATCGGCTTGTGCATCAGGCATGCCTGTTTGCATGAGTGCGCCTTTCAGTATGGGCTTGAGATAAGCTGTAACATCAGCAACATTCATGAACACATTCGGAGTTACCACTTTCAAAGGTGAAACAAAGTCAGTAACTGTTGATTGATAGAGATCAATCGAGAATTTTAACTTATCGGTCAACTTTCCTTGATAACCCAATTCAATGGTTTGTGTGTTTGTCTGACGAAGTTTATCTACATCAAGAACATCACCGGCCTGCATTGGAATGAATTGTCTGGTAGTTGGATTCAATGCCGCAATTGAACCACCGATTGATGTCGGTGCGGGAATCAATGAAGTCAATAATGGCTTGAGTGGAGCAAGTGCCGGATTTGCAGTGATTACAGCAGTGACTGCTGACCACATATTGGCAACATTTGTCGTTGGCATCCAATTGGAACGAGATGGATCAAATTGTGAGATATAGCGAAGCACTCCACCATCACGATTATAGGTATATCCGTTTCTTCCACCGGAAGCACCCCAAACGCCCACTGCAAAAGCGGGATTGGCTGCACTTAAACCGAAGGCATCTTTTGTTGAAAGTAAGTCCAAGAACAAGTCATTTGTTCCAGGATTGCTGAATGCTTGATTGAATGTTGCACGAACAGTTGAATTCTCATCGAGTTTGTACATCATTGCAACGCGAGGCGAGAGAACCATTTCATCGATGATGGAATGTCTATCACCACGAACTGCTCCGAGGAAAGAAAGATCTTTCGTAAGTTTCACATCTGCCTGAAGATATGCACCCATTTCTGTATAAGCATCATTGTCTTCATTCACACCATTGATAGTTCCTTCCGTAACAGGATTTGTTGAGAAGAAATCAGCACCATAGGTGAAGCGAATATCATCATTGAGTTTATATGCATGCTGCAAGCGAGCACCGAGCAATGTTGATTTGTCAACGATTGGATTGCCTGTGCGAAGGAAATATGTTTCGCCTGCATCACTCATATTATAGAACACTTGAGCGAAGAGGTCGCCTGAAGTGAGTTGTGCATTGACATAAGAATATCTCCAATCTCTGCCATTTGCTGCGCCAAGACCTGTCATTTCGATGGTATTGATGGATTGCGATACACCTGCATTGAGTTGGAACATTGCATTCTCGCCCAAGTTATAATATGCACCTGCATCAACATTGAAGCGCTCATGTGTATTCTTACGATTGCCGATTTTCAATGTATCTGCATTTACACCGGGTTTTGCCAATGCTTTGGTGCGTTCGGCAACTTCAACGGGATCTTCGAATGCCCAATCATTTGCAGAGAAATATTGTCCTGAAATTTTATATCCGAAATCATCACTCAATGTACCTGCATGGCGAACCCCCACATTCATGAGATTCTGCAAACCACCTGCGAGAAACACTGTTGTTCCTTGAGAAGCGAATGGGGAACGAGTGATGATATTCAAAACGCCTTGCGCAGCATTTGGTCCATACAAAGCTGAGGCCGGACCACGCACAAGTTCGATGCGTTCGATGTCTTCATTTGAGGCCGGTACAAAATAACCGATGTTCACGCGCAAGCTAGGAACACCTGCAAGACGATAATCGGTCAATGTTTGCAAAGCACCGGTAAATACATTGTTGAATCCACGAACACTCACGCTTTGCTGAGCAATACCTGTTTGAGAATAATCTACGCCTGTTATTCCGCGCAAATGTTCTACCGGAGTATTCTTGGGAGCTTCGCGAATTGCTCTTGGTTCAATCACGGTGACTGAGGCAGGCGCTTCAGAAGCTTTTTGTTGAACGCGAGAAGCAGTTACGACAGTCACATCCATATCGATGGAAGTTTCTTTGAGAGAAGCATTCAAGGTTGTTGCGCCTGATATATTCACCGTTGCATCTTGTTTTTGATAACCAACGCAACTGAAGGAAACGGCATAACTTCCATTTTCCAAATTCTTGATAGAGTATCGTCCTCTAGAATCTGAAAATCCGCCTTTGTTTGCATTACCTTTTGAGAGTTTGACTGCAACTCCCGGTACCGGCTGGCCATCAGGCCCCGTGATTTGTCCACTGAGGACGCCTTGTGCGATGGCCATGACGGAAGTCAATGCCATAAAACACAACATGGAACAAACTCGTACGAAATACTTCATACATGCTCTCCGCTTGTGAGTAAAATAGAATGAATGTTCTGATAGAACAGAATTGTCGCTTGGATGAGATTGTGGCTGTGCTGTAAAAGCATAGGCCTGTCCTGAATGTAAACTCAATGATTATGGAGAAGTAATGAACATCATCACTTCCACTTCATCAAGTGCTTAAGAATTTCCTTGAATGATCGAATGCTGCTTCGAACATGGTGACAGGCAAGGAGTTGTTGGAACACAAAATAAGAAAAGACAATGATTAAATGAATAGGGAAATGAGTGAATTCATGTAAAAATGAGTTTCTTAACCTCCCATCACGAGTAAAAAGATGAAAAAAAGGTGATATTTAAAGACTAGAGCCATAAAATCAATCTCATCAAACAATATTCAAGGCATTTTCCCTATCTCAAAAAACAAAAAGGCATCCCGATTGCACTGCCCACAAAAAGTTAGACACTTTTGGGGTGCAGTCCATGGGATGCCTTCGTTTTTTCGTGATTCGGTTCCTATTACACCCTCCCTCAGTATCCGCATCAAACCTGTATTTCTTCCAACCGGGGACATGAAAGCGGGGACATGGAGAGTCCGGGTGTTTTCACATCTTTTGTTAGTTAAATTATGATTGTTTGTCACTCTAAAGCTAATTGGGTATTGAATTTAACAGGAAAAATCATTTATATTTAATTGAGATTTGAAAAGGATATTTAAATTACCCTCGAATGAGTAGGTAATGAG
>JBJTFZ010000149.1:0-10578 GCA_046093685.1 bacterium | reverse complement strand
GTATAGAGGTGCTGATGCTCCTCAAGCACAGCCAATTGCAGGTACAAAGATTGGTAAGCAGCGTGGTTATGATGATGTACGCAAAGACTTGTTCTATGGTCAGTACACTACATATTTGTTTGACAAACCTGTTATTTTGCCTCCGGGTGAATATTGGGCATCAGTTGCTCAGCTCGGTCTCGACGGTGTATCTCTTGGTGCATCCAGAGCTCGTGTTGGTCAGGTTATCACACACTACAATATCAATCCTCCGGGCCCCGGAGTCAGTGGTGTACACTTGAACATTGATAAGAGTTTCCGTCAGTTGAATGCTGCAAATCAGCTTATCAACAAGAATGTGTTTGCTTATGAAAGAACAGCATTCTCAGGAACATGGGTACAAGCAACTCCATTGTCAAACCCAATGTTTGGTCACTTGGCTCACGATGGCAATGCAGCTATCCAAGGCTATCCAACAGCATCACGCGGAACATGGTTGCCTTTGATCAGACCATTCCTTGGTGACAAGTCATATGCAACAGAGCCAACTCCGGATGACAATTGCGTCGTGCCTGTTGAGCTTACATACTTTGATGGTCAAAAGCGTAATAGCTCAGTTGATCTTTTCTGGCAGACAGCAACCGAAGAAAACAATGCTGGTTTCCATGTTGAAAGACGCACCGTCCGTGGTGATGTTCCTTCAAATTGGGAGTCAATTCAATTCGTTCGCGGTGCCGGAAACTCAACCGTTGTTCGTGACTATGCTTACACAGATGAAAAGGTACAACCCGGAATTACATATCAATATCGTTTGAGCCAAATGGATCTGACCGGTACTGAATCATGTAAAGCCATCTCAGATGTACTCGAGTTTACAATGGATGAAACTGCAGCCATTGCACTCGAACAAAATGTGCCCAATCCATTCTCAATGAGCACAAGCATCAGTTTCTTTGTCCGCGACAGAGGTGCTGCAAAGCTTGAAATCGTTGACATGTTTGGACGCACAGTTCGTACTCTCTTTGAAGGTGTTGCTTCTTCAGGCAAAACCACAGTTGAGTGGGACGGTACAGATGATAGTGGTGCAAATGTTGCAACCGGTACTTATATCTATCGTTTGACAAGCGGAAATAATACTGAAGTTGCTAAGATGACGATTACTCGTTAATCTTCTTCAGTGACGACATACGATGCCCTCTGTGCAAGTTGCTCAGAGGGCATTGTTATATTAACTATAGAGAATTATTATGGGCTCAACCATTTTCCATAAAATAATTACACGCGAAATTCCTGCTGAGATTGAATTTGAAAATGATAATCTGATTATCATAAGAGATATTCATCCGCAGGCACCCTTTCATGTTTTAATAATACCAAAAAAGACTATCCGATCAATACATGAAGTAAAGGCAGAAGATTCGAATTTGCTGTTTGAAATGATGAATGCAGCCAAACTCATGGCTGATAAACATGGATTTTCAAAGGACGGATATAGATTGGTCATGAATTGTGAAGAGTGGGGTGGGCAAACCGTATTTCAATTGCATATGCATATGCTGGCAGGAAAAAAAATGAGTGGAGGTTTTGCATGAATTCAGAACATGGAATTGCTGCAATTGCACAGCAAACATATATGCATGACATAAATGAGCTGCTGAATTCTGCTCAAAGAATGGACTGGGAAGTCATTGCTAAAGCTGCAGCGCTTATGCATGCATCCAAGCATGTGATTACAGTGGGTGTTGGAAAATCAGCGATTATGGCACAAAGATGCACATCAACGCTGAATAGCATTGGAAAGACATCAATGTTTTTGCATCCGATAGAAGCACTTCATGGTGATATCGGAGTGATATCAACTGATGATGTCGTCATTATTTTCTCAAATAGCGGAAATACCGAAGAAATAGTTTCACTGATGCCATATCTAAAGCTTCGTTCATCATCTATCATTGGAGTTTTGGGGAATTGTGATTCATTGCTCGCTCCCCATTGTACAGTGGTGATTGATGCATCAATAGAGAGAGAATCGTGTCCTATCAATACCGTACCAAGTTCTAGCCTTCTCATTGTGACGGCAATCACGAATGCCATTATTGCATCGCTCATGGCATATTCACAATTTTCCCAAGATGATTTTGCCAAATTTCATCCTGCTGGACAATTGGGAAGAAATGTATTGCTCTCAGTTGAGTCAGTCATGATTTCCGGGAATGACTCGCTTCCATTTGTTAGATCAGAAACACCCTTGAAAGAATTGATCATCGTGATGAGTTCAAAAGGTTTGGGATGTGCAATAGTAAGTAATGATGCAATGCACATCGATGGCTTTATTACGGATGGAGATGTAAGGCGTTGCTTGCAAAACAATGAAGACATTTCGAATATCTATTCCAAAGACCTCATGTCATCGAATCCCGTGAAAATACACTCGAGCGCAATGCTTGGAGAAGCGCTTTCTTTGATGGAAGACAGAACACATAAAATCGGGGTGTTGCCCGTTGTGAATGAACATGAGAAATGCGTCGGAATAATCCGGCTCCATGATATTGCAGGACATCTTCGATGATTAACGGCGAGGATTACCGATAGGCAATGGTTTGGGAGATTCAACCTTTTTAGAGTCTGATGGTTTTTTCTTTTCAGACTCTTTTTTATTGGATGTAGGTTTAGAAGCCTTCTTTGTTTCTTTCGATTTGGAGGCTGTTTTCTTCTTGTCGGAGGATTTGGATTTTTCAGAAGTCTTCTTCTTTGTTGGAGACTTACTCTTTTCAGTGGTTGTTTTTTTCTTTATAGATGGTGAAGCTTGAGTCTTCTTTTTGGTTTGAGTAGCGGGAGCTGATTTCTTTGCAGATGAAGAGCTTGTCACCGTACTTTTCTTCGTAGTACCGGTGACTTTTTCATTTTTGGATTTGCTAGATTCTGAAGTCTTTTTCGTGGTTGAATTGCCTGTGCCACTTTGAACTTTCGTTTCTGATTTGGATGATTTCACTTTTTCTTTTTCGGAAGTTTCTGCGATGTCCTTATAGGGCATGGCCGAATTTGTAACCTCCGTTGCCGTGATTTTCATTTCACGAATGATGGTCCCTTCTTTTGCAATATTGGGCAGAACTTGACCATTCCTTTTGAATGTGACTCCGCCATTGTTTGAGACGGAAAGAGTGAAATATTCTATCGCCGCCCATCGTCCTGTTTGGCCGGATTCAAGAACCACAGACTCGCTATTCTTTCCATCCGCATTAATGGTGAACCATGTTTTGTTTTTTGCTGTTACCTCAAGAACAATGCTGTCGGTGCTAGGAGCATCTTCAAAAATGGAAAGTAATTCACCACCGGTGTCAGATCCTTTGTCTTCCTGAATGGTAACTTCTGTTTGTGATGATGGGTCAACCGGGGTATCATCAACAATGTCTTTGACAAAAAGATAATACACACCCACGATCAAAATCAAAATCATCGCGGCAGAAATCACACCACTCACAAGTCTTGGCGAATATCTGGGAGACTCAATGGTTTTCAGTGGAGGCGGAGGAGTGTATTCCTTCTCTTTTTCTTTTTCCGGATTGATGAGTGTGCCGATGAATGATTGCTCTTGAAGTTGAGGCATGATGCCGGATTCTGCAAAAGCCTTCTCAAAATCCTCCATCGGTAAGCGCAGAAACTGCCAGTAGGATTTGCTGAATGAACGAAGATATGTAGCTGGCAAAATGCTATTCTTGCCTTTCTCCAATGCATCAATGATATTGACACGGATATTGGTCTGGCGAGAGACTTCTGCCTGGGTAAGATTCAGTTCTTCCCTTCGATTGCGTAATATCGTTCCGAGTTGACTCATTCAGGTAGGTTTGGGTAACAATAGATGGCAAAGATAATGATTCTACGGGACTTAAAGCCTTGATATTCATGTCTGGTTTCGTATTGTGAATAACTATGTGAATTGATGTGGATATCTTTCAATCCACTAAGTTTGCTGAACTTCACCAAGGATTTTGAACAATGTTTTTTGACAAAGTCATATTTCTTTATGCACTGTATGTGGCATTTGCATATGCCATGCTGGCACTTGGGGCCACATACTTTCGGAATACACTCGATGCTCGAGAGCGTGCAGAGTATGCACTAGGGGAGACTTTGTGTTGTATTGTCAATCCACTGACCTATCTGCTTCTTGGGGGAGTCTTCATCATTTTCTGTATTTTTGCCCTGATAGCTTTGAGTCTTTCCACCCCGACAGTCTTGGCATATGTATTTCCCCTTGCGCTCTTTGTGAATGCCGTCCAAGTACTCTATCGTGCGTCTGAACAACAAGCAGAACTGTGCACGAGGGGAGTGATCATGAGGCCGATCTTTTTGGGTGAGACTGTTGGCATAGAATATGAAAATTTGGTTCGCGTGGAAATCAGTTCTGTCATGAATTGGTATAAATGTCAATTTTATGTTCTTCCTTTCGACAATGCGGGTCATTGCATGATGAATGAACAACAAAAGAACTTGATGGTTTCCACATTGCAAGGAACTTCACTCTGTGAGGTTCGATTTCTTTCACAATGATCACACTATATGTCTAAAGATTGTATTCGCATAGCTTCAGGACAGGGATTCTGGGGCGATTTATTATCAGCACCATTGGCACAGGTTTCCAAAGGAGACATTGATTATCTGATGCTTGATTATCTGGCCGAAGTGACAATGTCCATTTTACAGAAACAAAAACTCAAAAACCCTTCTTTAGGATATGCCAAGGACCTCGTTCAAACTTGTGAAGATGTTCTTCCATATATCGCATCAAAGGGAATCAAACTCATTACGAATGGTGGCGGAGTGAATCCGGAGGGTGCTCGTGATGCCGTGTTTGAAGTTGCCCGGAAATTGGGGATCACCGGATTGAAAATCGGAGTCGTCATGGGGGATAATATCCTCATGCATATTGATGGATTGCTTGCCGAGGGGCATTCTATGAACAATATGGAAACCGGCCAACCCATAAGCGAAGTAAAGGATGTTCTTTTGAGCGCAAATGTCTATTTCGGTGCTGGTCCAATCGTAGAGGCGCTTAAGGCCGGTGCGGACATCGTGATCACAGGGCGTACCACCGATACAGGTTTGACTCTTGCTCCGATGATTCATGAATTCGGATGGAGTTTTGAGGATTGGGATAAACTTGCATCCGGAACGGTTGCAGGGCATATCAATGAATGTGGTGCACAAGCTTCCGGAGGCAATTTTTTGGGTGATTGGGAATCATTGCCCGACATGGCAAATATTGGGTTTCCCATCATTGAGGCATATCCCGATGGATCCTTTATCGTTACCAAGCATAATGGAACAGGCGGTGCCGTCACTCGAGAAACCGTGAGTGAACAATTGATGTATGAAATTGGTGATCCATCTGAGTATATCACTCCCGACTGCATTGCTGATTTTACAAGCATCCATCTTGAAGATTTGGGGAAAGACAAAGTACGGGTATATGGAGTGAAGGGCAAACCGGCCACTCCGTTTTTCAAAGTATCAGCTTCTTATGAAGATGGTTTTGTTGCATTCAGCTCATTGACCTATTCAGCGCCGGATGCATATAAAAAAGCAAAAGCAGCAGATGTGATTCTGAGAAAAAGATTGGAACAACTTGAGTTGAATTTTGATGAAATCCGTACGGAATTCATAGGAATGAATGCTTGTCATGGACCAATAGCACAAGCAATTGAACCGAATGAAGTGATGATGCGGATAGGAGTTCGTTCCCATGATTATCATGCGGTTGAACGATTTGGGAAAGAAATTGCTCCACTTATTTTAACTGGTCCGCCAAGCGTCACCGGCTTCGCCGGAGGAAGACCCAAACCGAGTTCCGTAGTGGCTTATTTTCCGGCCTTGTTAAAAAAAGAAACCGTCAAGCATAGCGTTGTGGTCACTGAAATATGATTCAGTCCGAACATCTTCAATCTTCACAAGAATTGCATGGTGTGGCTCATCCAATGATCAGTGTCATTATCCCCGTCTTGCAAGAAGAAAAGCTATTGTCCAGAACGCTTTCCATTTTTACACCTGAACGGAAACAGCTCTATGGTCTTGAAATCATTGTGAGTGATGGAGGGAGTACGGATGCAACATTATCAATAGCGCATCGCTATGCCGATACAGTGATTTGTCATGAAGAAAACCGAAGGCAAACCATTGCAGAAGGAAGAAATAAAGGTGCTGAACATGCTCGAGGTGAAGTATTCATTTTTATGAATGCAGACACATTCCCGGCAGATCCGGATGAGTTTCTCTCATTTGTTGAGGAATGGAGCAAACTGACATTCAAGCCCTGCGCTTTGGCTTGTCCAGTGCATATCTATCCTGAAGAAAGAACATTGGCGGATTCATTTTTCTCTTTCATACTCAATACCTATATCGGCGCGATGGTTAATATTGCAGGGTTTGGAATGGGAAGAGGGGAATGCCAGATATTCACTCGTGCTGCTTTCTTTGATGCAGGAATGTACGATGCTTCCATACCTGCCGGTGAGGATTTTGAGATTTTTAGAAGAACAAGAAAAATCGGGGGATTGACTTTTGAACGACAACTGCTTGTATTCGAATCTCCAAGACGATTCAGAAAATTCGGTTATCCGAGAATTTTACTCGAATGGGCAGTCAATTGGTTTTGGGTTTTGATTTTTGGCAGGGCGCGCTCCAAAAATTGGGAAGCGGTGCGTTAATCCTTTCTTGATTCGCAGAATATTTCAATCAAACCATATAATGTGTTCATCGAATCTTGGGAATCAAGTATTGGCTCTCCAAACTGATTCACAAAAGCCTTGCATGTTGACAATGCTGCTTCAATCCCGACTGTTTTGTCGATGGATGCACCAAGTTTCCTAAGTCTTCGCAAATCTCCACCGAACAAAGCATCGGCATAGTGCATTTGAACCTGCATTGGAATGGCTCCCAAGAATGATGGCTTGATCATTCGTAGTGGCATCTCAGGTGGTGAATGTTCTTTGAGTAATTGATCTATCAATGCCGATGTCTCTCCATTCACCGAATGCAATTCTTCTTCAATGGCTTCTCTTTCAATGACTCTCCTTCTCTGAATTCCCGAGAGCCGATCTCGCGTAAGTAGTTTGATTCCTTTATCCCCAAAATATGTACCGGAACTTGTCTTTTTGATTTCTTTCGAGATTGGCTGATCTCGATGTTCCGGTACTACAACGGTTAATGATTGCAATAGTACTGTTAATTGATGTAGTGAGATTGAATACATCTCTTTAGATAGTCGATAGTCTAGCAATGCTGAAACAATGCGCTCCTGTCCGGCTTCATCAAAAAAGACCTTCAATAACTCAATTGGAATTCCATCTTCATTGTGAAAAGCATTCATCCATTCGAACATGGGAGACAAATCTTCAATCATTTCGGATGGACTATTACGGGCAACCGAGGAACGAAATACATCTTTGCAGGATGAGATGAATTCTGATTTTGAAATGGTCACCAATGAAGGATGGCGATTGTCTGAAACGATTGCTTCACTGATGACTTCCATTGGAGAGAAATAGGGTATTGAGAGAGCTTGGCAGCGGAGCATTATCTCATGAGCTGATTTTGACTCTTCATTTCGAAATATGAATGCCTCAATGGTCGCAAGTGGTCTGAAAAGTCCATTGATATATGTTTCGCCGGACATTTTTGCAAGACTCGTCAATTCTTCGTGAGTGCATTCAGCAATTGAAGTAAGATATGCGATTACTTCTCTCGATTGCTCATGAAGAAGCTGATTATTCACAGGAAAACGGTGTCCGAAGTCTTTTTTCAACAAAGCAGTATATGTCCACCATGCAATCTCGGCAGAGATGATTGTTGAAAATTCCGGAGCACTTTCAAGGAGAGGAACAATATCCTTTACAACATACAACTCCCTTGGTTCACCCAATAGAGAAAGTATTTTCGTTTGATATGATATTAGAGAATGTTCTATCATTCGATGATGAATCCTTATTCGGCGATATATGCCTTTCTTCGTTCTTTTATGGCGACATCTCTTGGCATGGGAGAACGTTTTTTCAATACAGCGAGAATGTCAAAAAAGCTATTCCAATTGTGATGCACGATGCCATGCTGATTGCAATATCTTGCCAATGTTCCTTTTGCAAAGACCATGTCCGCAACATGTACCGGGCATGTATCTGACATTCCATCGCCGATATACACAATCAAGTCATCAGGATGTGTATTCCCAAGAACAACCTTTTTTTTGCATGATGCGCAAAAACATGAACAGCGTTCATCAGCATTTGGAAATTTAGGAGTCCAAGCATGATGATCTGGATCTAGATGCAGATTATTGCAATACAGCTTCACATCATGCACATGCATTCTTTCTAAGATGGGAGTGATATATGCATCAAATCCATCACTGACTATGATGCAATCCCAATGTTGTTCACGAATGAATTCAATGAATTGCGAGAAATATGCATCCACTTCACAAGATTCGATAAATTGTGATAGTGCTTCATTGGAAGGTATCTGAAGCGTTGCACAAATCTTGTTGTAGTATTCACTCACCGTGAATGCTCCGGACATCAATTGTTCATGCAAATCATCAAACAATCCGAAGGTTTTGAAAAATTCGTCACCTGAATCCTTTCTGGTTATTGTTCCATCGAAGTCACAGAAGACTCGTATTCTTGGTTCAACAGCCATATTGTTCATCAAGCGAATCCCGATGCATAAGTGTAGAAGCCTTTTCCACCGGCTTTGCCAATCCAACGGGCTCTTACATATTGCCTGAACAGAACACATGGCCTATATCGTTCTTGGCGATATTCAGCATAAAGTGCATCAAGGATGGAGAGAACGGTGTCCAATCCGATTGTATCTGCCCATTCCAATAAACCATGAGGATAATTGACGCCTGTTTTCATTGCGGAATCAATATCTTCTTTACTTGCGATATTTTCCAAAACGGCAAAAGCCGCTTCATTCATGAGTGTTGCCAAGATTCTCGGCATGACGAGTCCGACACGATCTTCAACTTGCTCGCATGCATATCCTGCAGCAAGCATCAAGTTTTCAATTTTCTTGAATGATTGCTCGGAGGCATTCAGAGCTTTTGTCAATTCAATCACAGATGCAGTTCCTGTATGACCTGGAATAAAACCAAATCCAATCACTTCATTGGAATCATTCAGATATTTCATGATTTCAGTTGCTGTGCAGGCGAGTGTTGAGCAAAGTACAGTTGCCATCGGAAATTCTTCAACTGCTTCGTGTATCAATGGTACTTTTAATTCCGATGCCACGGGCAAACAATCCATGATGATATCAGGTGGAATTGTCAAATCCGAGAGTTGCGTGATGATTGCCGATGTAAATGGTATTAGATGCGGTGGCAGAACGGGTGCATCCGAGAATGCGAATAAATGTGCATCATCAAATGAAAGAAAAATGCTGAAAGGAATTTCGCGATCTCTTAAACGAATGGCCATTTCTGCGGTATGGCGAGAACCACCAATGAGAAGAATCGAAGTTCTTTTGTCTTCCAATGTATAGATAGCCATAAAAAGTCATGAATCATGGGGGAAAGTCTGAGCAAAATACGGTAATTTTAACGGCCTTCCAAAGTGAAGAAGGATCATTGCGCACTGAATTTGGAACAATGCATGAGTAGTTTGGTCAAACGCATCATCATGGGCTTGATTGGGATTCCATTGATGATTTACATGGTGATTCTTGGATCGCCTTATTTTACGATCTTTTTTGCCATAGTGGCTGTTTTGGCTTTACGTGAATTATACCAATTGCTCGCTGCCAAGGGATTTTCCCCGCATTCCATGATCGGCATGATTACCGGTGCTGCATGGATTCTTCTATTGGATGTCCAAGGTGAGCATAGTGCATATCTGTTACTGTTGCTTTTGTCGCTAGCCGGTTTGGCCACATTGTCTCTTGAACTTGTCAATTCCTATGATGAACAACATGCGCCACCGGCAGGGTCCGTAGTTTCTACGCTCGGTGGCATTCTCTATGTTCCTGTGATGCTTTCGAATGTGATTTCACTGCGGGCTTTTGAGGCCAAAGGCCACATGATTGCCTATTGCTCCAATATGATTCTTGAACCCGGAGCTGCACTTGTCATAATTTTGTTTCTGGGTGTATGGGCGGGAGACACATTCGCATATTTTGGTGGAATGGCTCTTGGGAAAACTCCGCTCATGCCGCATATCAGTCCGAAGAAAACAGTTGAAGGAGCCATTATTGGATTTCTTGGATCAAATGCTTCAATGCTGGCAGGCACCTATTTCTTGATGCCTGAATTCCCATTATTGATTATGCTCATTGGGTCCATTGCATTGTCATTATTCTCTCCAATCGGTGACTTGGTTGAATCCATGATCAAGAGGGATGCGCATGTGAAGGACAGTTCGGAATTGATACCCGGTCATGGTGGTGCATTTGACAGATTTGACAGTATGCTTTTCGCAGCCCCGATATTCAATGGATTCATGTTTGCAGTTTCTGTTTGGATATAATCAACTGCTGGCACCATCATAGCGTTTCAATGCATAAGAGAAAAACTTAATTGCTGAAAACACCGTGATTGTCGTGATC
>JBJTFZ010000148.1:0-4805 GCA_046093685.1 bacterium | reverse complement strand
CACAATCTTTATGGACTGCAAATGGCAAAGTCCACATTTGAAGGAACAAAAGAATTGCTCAAAGGCGAAAGACCTTTCATTCTCACACGCGCCGGATTCAGTGGTGTTCAGCGCTATAGCGCAGTCTGGACCGGTGACAATGTTTCAAGCGATGATCATATGATGCTTGGAATCAGAATGTTGAGTTCACTCGGCTTGGTGGGTGTTCCCTATGTGGGCATGGATATTGGTGGTTTCTCGGGCAATCCATCAAAGGAATTATTTGCAAGGTGGATTTCGATTGGAGCATTCGCGCCACTTTCAAGAGCGCATGTATGCGTTGACAATAAAGACCAAGAGCCTTGGTCATTTGGCGAACGCGTAGAAGACATCGCAAGAAATTATCTCAATCTTCGATACATGATGCTTCCATATATCTATTCTTCTTTCTATCAAGCTCATCAAAACGGAATACCCATTTGGAGAAGTCTTGCCATAGAATATCCATTCGACTCGAAAATTTATGATGGACGCTATCAACATCAATTCACGATCGGCAAAGGATTGATGATTGCGCCGGTCAATTCCACTCAGGAATTTACTAAGGTATATTTCCCCGGCTCTCAACCATGGTACGATTTTTATACGGATGCAACATATGCGCCTTCAACCGAAGATCATGTTGATGCACCATTGGAAAAGTTACCGGTTTTTGTTCAGGGTGGATCCATCATACCAATGCAAAGCATCATTCAGCATACTGGACAAAAAAGTTCGGATACATTATTTGTGCATGTATATTCGGCAAAGAATGGTATTTCCAATCAAGTTCTGTATCATGATGATGGTTTAACCTATTCATATGAGAATGGAAATTTTACTTCGATGAACATTCGTTATGATGCTCAAAAGAATACTCTGACATTCGATGAAGTGAAAGGATCTTTTCGACCACATTTCACGACAATAGCCGTACTGATGCATGGTTTTCCGGATCTTACTTCGGCCAATGTGAATGGTAAGCCTACTCCAATCGGAAAAAGAGCCATTTCATTCATGAAAGCACTCAGCAATTTCGATCCATTGGGGTCACAGTCCAATGAAGGCAAGATTCCCGTTCAAGTGGTGAATATCCCCTATCCAATAGCAAAAACAAACATCAATTGGTAAATGAAGGGCATCTCAGGATGCCCTTTTTTTGTGCATAACTTGAATATTGCACAAGGATTATCTTTTTGTAAATTTGCTCTGCGGCAAGAAGCACCTCTCCCTAGGAAAACATTTGATATTCAAGGATTTACGGAATTCTAGAGCATATTCATGTTTGCAGGTATAGACATAGGTGGAACAAGTATCAAATATGGTGTCACTACCAAAGATGGTACAATATTGTTTCAGGACTCCATTCCAACCGAACCCGAAAAAGGTCCGGATCACATGGTATCCCGTTTGCAAAAACTCATACATGATATCTCCGATGCATTTCCTGAGTTATTATCATTCGGTGTCGGTTTTCCCTCAGTAGTAAATCCATCCGATGGTTGCATTTATTATCCTCCCAATCTTCCGGGCTGGGGCATCGTTCCACTTGTCCAATTATTGCAATCGGCAACAACACTACCGGTTGCCATTGACAATGATGCCAATGTTGCTGCCTTGGCCGAGGCGAAACTCGGTGCAGGAAAAAATGCTTCACATTTTCTGTATGTAACATTGGGAACCGGTGTTGGTGGTGGAATCATCGTCAATCATTCCATTTTCCATGGTGAACGCGGAGGAGCCGGTGAGATAGGGCATATCATCATTCGAGCTGATGATGAACCCGGCGACGAATTGCCATATCGAACGGGAACATTAGAACATCATATTGGTAGATATGGATTGATTCGCATGGCCAAAGAGATAGCAAAGAATCATTCAGACTCCCTGATTCATTCATATACAAATTTGGATGTAGAGGATATTTCGCATTGCGCCGATGAAGGCGATGAAGCGGCGATACAATGCATGAAACAAGCCGGAACATTGCTTGGTCTTGGTCTTGCCACGATACTCGCCGTTCTTGATATGCGTGTGGTCGTTATTGGTGGCGGTATTTCTCAATCCAGCTCCCTCTTTTATGATGCTACTTTATCGACATTGAAAGCAAGAGCTTTGCCAACCATCGCCCAATTGGCGGAAATCAGAAAAGCACATTTCAGCAATAATGCAGGTTTGGTTGGAGCAGCAATGCTAGGCAGACTTCGTACAGGAATTTAAGGATACATAAGCATGGCTTTACAAAGTACATCTTCTCAATCAACACAACAACAACAACAACAACAATCAGGATATGCAGGACCACTTGCAATCATGGCATCACTCATGTTCATGATTGGATTCATCACCTGCTTGAATGATATCTTGCTTCCCCATTTGAAAATCGTCTTTGATTTGAGTTATGCGGAAGCTTCGCTCATTCAACTTGCTTTTTTCTTCGGGTATTTTTTCGCTGCTATTCCTTCCGGGAGCATCATATCAAAATTCGGATATAAGAAAGGGACCTCAATCGGACTCTTCACTGCCGGCATTGGCGCCATGATGTTTTATCCCGCGGCATCTCTTCCCTCTTTCACATTTTTTCTTGTTGCCCTTTTCACGATGGCGGCAGGTTTCGCGCTATTGCAAGTTGCTATCAATCCTTATGTGAGCGTGCTTGGACCATCAGAAACATCATCGAGTAGATTGGTCTTGGTTCAGGCATTCAATTCCGTTGGAACGACAATTGCCCCATATTTCGGAGGGCTCTTCATTCTCGCCGGAACATTGTCCATGGCCGAAATCATGAAGATGGATGTCGTGCAACAAACAGCATATAAACTCTCACAAGCTGAATCCGTACAATTGCCTTATGTTGGATTGGCATGTGCATTGGTTCTCCTCGGAGTGATTGTCCTGATGCTTCATCTGCCTTCCATTGCCGCAGTAGAAGGTGATGCGGAGCGCTCTACAACATATTCTGATGCTTGGAAAGTCAAACGATTGCGATTAGGTGTCTTCGGGATTTTTGCCTATGTGGGTGGAGAAGTTGCAATCGGAAGTTTTCTCGTGAATTTCATGGGACTTCCGACAATTGCAAATATGCAGGAATCAGAAGCAGCAGGATATATCGCATACTATTGGGGAGGTGCGATGATCGGAAGATTTATTGGATCTGCTCTTCTTAGAAAAATACAGCCGGGTACGCAACTTGGCGTTCAGGCAGTATTGGCAGCAGTACTTGTGACCATTGGGGTCATTTCATCCGGAAGCATCGCAATGTGGTCCATGTTATTGGTGGGACTGATGAATTCAATCATGTTTGCAACCATATTCACATTGGCAATCAAAGATCTTGGTCCTTTGACCAATAAAGGCGGGAGTTTACTCAATATGGCAATTGTCGGCGGGGCAGTTGTTCCTGCTTTGCAAGGTATAGCCGCTGATACATTTGGTTTACATATTTCATTTGTGATTCCAATTCTTTGTTATGCATATATCATGCATTACGGATTCATCGGATCGAACAGCAAATAAACATCATTTCATTGTTTCATAAATATGAATGGAGCTTTATGCGACTAACATACGCTCTTCTTATCTCACTCATGATTTCCTGGACTGGCATTGATGCCTTTGCCCAGACGATGATCTCAGGTAAGGTAACGAACAATAAAACCAATGAACCACTCAAAGGAGCAACAGTTCGAGTCGAGGGTTCTACATTTGGTGGCCTCACGGCAAAAGATGGAACATTTTCCATTAAGGTAGGCAAAGGCGGAACATATAAAGTGTCCGTGAATTTTGTCGGTTATAAAAAACAAAGCAAAACCGTATCGGTAAAAGATGGAGAAACCGCATCCACATTATTTGCAATCGAAGCCGATCTTCTAAAACTGAACGAGACGGTCGTTGTCGGATATGGCACAACACAAAAACGCGATGTGACCGGTTCATATTCAACAGTGAAATCTGAAGAAATCGTGAATCGTCCTGCACCGAGTTTTGAATCATTGCTGCAAGGTCGCTCACCCGGTGTACAAGTTCTACAATCAAACGGAATGGCAGGAACTGCAGCAACAGTCCGAGTTCGCGGTGTTGGTTCAATCTCAGCGAATACACAGCCACTATATGTAGTTGATGGCGTGCCAATCACAACAGGAGATTTTGGCTCAGGAAGCATCGCAACGAATGCAAATGCATTGTCATTTCTGAATGCGAATGACATTGAAAGCATCGACATTTTAAAAGATGCCGCCGCCACAGCCATCTATGGCTCACGCGGAGCCAATGGCGTTGTACTCATCACCACAAAGCGTGGAAAACTCGGAACCTCACGCATCAGTATGGGTGTCTCACAAGGTATCAAGACAGAAACAAATCGTTTGTCTCTTGTTGATAGAGATACTTGGATTGATCTCTTCTATGAAGCAAGAGAAAATGACATGGTAGATTCTTTGCTAAAACTCACACCGAATAAAGGTAAGTCATGGAAAGACATGCAGACCTTGATTGATACAACCACAACACTCAAAAATTCTCTCAACAATTATCGCATGCCTCAGGGATTCACTCGCGAAACTGCAGCGAATACAAATTGGCTTGATAAAACTCTTCGTGTAGGAAATACGCGTGAAGCCTATCTCACCATCTCAGGTGGAAATGAATTCACGAAATATTATTTCAATACCACATATTTCAATGAGAATGGATTCATCGTTGGCAATGATTATCAACGCATCAATACACGCATAACACTTGATCAAAAAGCAAATGATTGGCTTGATATCGGAGTATCATTCAATGCC
>JBJTFZ010000147.1:0-2671 GCA_046093685.1 bacterium | reverse complement strand
GCATATAGCAGTCTGTGCGGAATAGAAGTGAGGATGTCTTCCGATGGGAAATAAGATTCTAATTCAGTAATTGCGCTGATATGTTTGTCAGTATGTATATGCATCTTGCTCAATGAAATCTCTATACAAACCGATGAGTTCGCTCACGCACATTGCGGTAGCGCCCCACAAATGATTTTTGGGATGTATTTCCCAGCATGGAGCCAAGACTTCAATATCCGTTGAACGCATTTTTGATACATGAATGACTTCATGTGTATATGCCAGGTCATGTAGCGCGACAGAGAATGCTTCTTCAACTTCCTGAGGATTCGGAAAAAGAATCGGTCTTTCGGAAAGATGTCCCACAATCACATGCATCATGGAATGTGAAGGTGGAACAAATAGGGAAGTTAGATTTCCGATTATGGAGATTTGATCATGAGGAATACCAAGCTCCTCTTTGGTTTCTCTCAAAGCCGTATGAATGATGTTCTCATCTTTCTCCGCTCTTCCACCGGGAAAACAGATTTGTCCTTTGTGATGCGAGACATTTGAACTTCGCAATGTAAACAACAATTCAGTTCCCAGATCACCGGGAAAAAGTATTGCAGCAACGCTTGTTTGATGAGCGTCAATGGGTGCCATTCTAGGCTCTATGGTTTTTTGTCCGTGGACAAATGGACTCATTCTCTGTTGATATTCCCAACCGGGTAAAGGTTCTTGCAATCGGGATGAAAGATATTCTATGAATGATTGATGATGATTCATCGTTTGATTCGACCGGGATTTTCTTGAATGAATTGCATCCAGGATTTGGCACTTTGTTTTGGAGCGCTTCTTTTCATTCCATGGCAGAGCGCAACTGCCAGCGCATCCGTTGCATCAAAGAATTTTGATTCTTCTTCGATTTTCAAGAGAGACTTTACCATAAAGCCAACTTGTTCTTTGCTAGCATTTCCATTTCCTGTCACTGCTCGCTTGACTTCCTTTGCTGAATACTCAATCACTGGGATGCTCCTCTGATTTCCTGCAAGCATGGCCACTCCACGAGCATGGGAGAGTTTGATGAGTGACTGTGCATTCTTTGCATAAAAGGTTGCCTCCAATGAAATTTCATCAGGCAAGGTTCTTTCAATCACTGCAATCAATTCTTCGTAAATCATGCTTAACCGTTGTGGCATGGAATCAAATCGTTTTTTTGCTTCCACCACGCCAAATTCTAGAACACGAAAGGTAGAATTTCCGGTTTTCTCAATGACTCCATAACCGCAGATAACACTGCCTGGATCTATGCCCATGAAAATCATTGAAATCTCTCTTTAAAGATAGAGTACATTTGATAAGCTTCATCAATAGTCAAAAATTCAGCAGTACCAATCAGCCTCAAACCTTCTGAATCTTTTTCTTTCTCAACGGTGAGGATATCACCGGATTGTACCAATAGTTCTATAGGATAATCACCCAAGAAAACAGAAAGATTGGTACTCATTTTATACTTTTGATAAACATAAGCGGTTGCAAGCGCGCCGGTTCCACAGGATGCGGTTTCTCTTTCGACACCTCTTTCAAATGTTCTCAATTTTATGAGATTTCCTGGCATTGTCATGGCAATATTTACATTAGCTCCGCGAGGCAAAGAAGGATGATGTCTAAGAGGTTCAGCCAATGAACGGAAATCAAATCTGAAGAAATCATTGGCATGAATACGATGATTGAGAGAATCAATGATAAGATGATCAGAACCATTGTTCACATGAAAAGCATGGACGGGGCCATTATCGGTTTCCAGCTGTAATTCTTGAACTATTGGTTCATTTGGAAAAGAGACAGAAATATAGTCTCCAAAATTCAAATAGATTCCTGAATAGATTTGTCCTGCCATCAAAAACTCAGTCTTATATGAATCAGGTGGGAAATCTTCAAAGTATTCAACATGATACTTAAGTGCGCAACGAGCTCCATTTCCACACATGGCACCATGAGAGCCATCCGGATTGAGAAAGTCTATGATGAATTCATAGTCATTCACATCGGAAATTCTATAAGCAAGCAAACCATCCACAGGAAAATGCAAAGGATAATGTATGGTGAAGAATTCGGCAAGTTGCTCAATTGATAAATTCAATTCATCATTGTCAATGATCATGAAAATATTTCCTGCTCCATGCATCAACTTGAATGGGATGTCTTTTATAGACATAATGTTCACCTTGAACTGTATCTTTTTGAAGTTGAAAAAATCTCTTCTTTCAATGCAATTGCAATATTTGTATTACCGGCAATGATTGAAGAAGGTGCAGACATTTCTATCTCATTTCCGGTATAATCAATTACTTTCCCACCTGCCTCACGGACAATGAGCGTTCCTGCAGCCATGTCCCATGGTTGTAATAACACTTCCCAAAAGCCGTCGAAACGACCACTTGCCACATAGGCCAAGTCAAGCGCTGCGGACCCCAATCGTCGTATTGGAATTCCAAGACCAACAATATGAGAAAAATGTTCAATGCAATGTTCCGGATTCTCACTTACAGAATAGGGAAATCCTGTTACCAGGAAAGCATCGGAAAGGGAAGTTGTATTCGTAACTTTTATGGAATTTCCATTGCAATATGAACCTTTCCCCAATTCTGCAGTAAACATTTCTTCCGTTATCGGTGAATAAATTACTCCGCATAGGATATCATTT